>CALBEE010000028.1 GCA_937927575.1 uncultured Saprospiraceae bacterium
ATAGATCATTTGCGCCGTGAACCCCCAGAGTCGAATTCTGGTATTCCTTGCTCGCTTCGGAGCAAGCTGGCCTGCTCGCTTCGGAGCAAGCGAGTATCCAGTTGAACTACGTAGCCAATCATGCTGCAAATATAATCACTCCATGAGATTTTTCCTTATCCATTTTCGACCGCTAGAAGATTTTAGTTTTATTTCCTTTTGTCTAGCCTCAAAAGCAGTTTCAAAATCTTCGATATAGATCATGATCCAAGGGATATAAGCTTTAGTAGATCTATTTTTTCCACTATTATGCTCTTTTAATCTTCGATCAATATCCTTAGTCATACCAATGTATAATCGATCATGATTTTGAGAATATAACACGTAAGTAAAATGCATTTTAATTGATCATTTGCGCCGTGAACCCCCAGAGTCGAATTCTGGTATTCCTTGCTCGCTTCGGAGCAAGCTGGCCTGCTCGCTTCGGAGTAAGCTGGCCTGCTCGCTTCGGAGCAAGCGAGTATCCAGTTGAACTACGTAGCCAATTATGCTGCAAATATATGGGCTTTATCATTAAGAACTAATGATATTAAAGTTTTGAAAAGGAAGCATTCTTTTATTCCAAGTACAATTTCTTGATCTTCACCATGGGTCCAGGGCACATCTGCTGATGGCAATTCATACAATTATCTATCATAAGATTAAAAGCATCTCGTTTATTGACATTCGGACGATTAAGTCTTTTGGCGGAATTGACATAGATGCTAGCTAAACCTTGATAGAGCTCGTTAGATATTTTTTCTGGAGAGGTGGCTGCTGCAGTATGTATGTCTTGAAATGTTTTGATATCCTTCAATACGTCACCTTTTAGGATGTCAGCCTTGAGCGTATCATAATAGTTATACATGTCTCGCATCAGTAAAGTCAATTCACTGTCGACGGCCATAGTGTATCCTTTTGACTTATGTTCTGACTGATTATTGCAATTGGATAATACTATGATAATGAAAGCTAATAAAGTGAAAATCTGTTGTTTTGTAAATTTCATAGATAGCTAAAGTAATATTCTTTTGATGACACTGCATAAATAAATTTAGAATAAAAAAAAGTCCTTCTCAAATGAGAAGAACCCGTCACCAAAAAACTAAAAGTTTAAAACTTTTTCTATCTCGCAAATACGCCTAAAAAAACGTAAGTTGTTGGATCTACAGTAGTGACTGCCTGTAAAGGATCATGCACTACAAAAAATCCGTCGTAGATGGAAGTCAATTCATCATAACTCATAGATGAGTCGTTTGAGGCACTTGCTGTACCGCCATTACCTGATATTGGACCAGCGAATACATCACCATTAGGCGTTTCATTGTAAGGTGTACCATTAGGTGTAGTAGCAGGATCAGCCATATCATGTGCATGAGTAGGGTAAGTCTGACCGTCGATTGTATTATTAATAGAAACGGTTACTCTGGTACCTCCGTTTTCTAGTTCATCCAGTTTGATAGATGCTGTTAAGTTGTCAGGGTGACTCCCACTATAGGCAAAAGTTTCTGCTACTTGTCCTGTATTAAAAGCATAATTAAATGTTGTCGATCTTAAATCGTCATCATCGTCTCCACAAGAAGTCAAGCTGAAAGTAAATAATGCAGCAAGACATAAATAGAGTAAATTGAGTTTTGAAAATTTCATAAATTATTTTTTGTTTAAAAAAAGACGCCTGTTATAGGCAATGTATAAATAGTTATTCAGTTTTTGAAAAGGTTAAATTGGAGCGACATAAATAGAACTGTATAATATTTAGGTCATCTCCAACTAACCTAAGGGCAATTAAAAATGTGTGCTTCTTGGCTTATCTTATATCATTGATTTTATTTTTTCCAAATCTGGATGTTTAGATTTTGTAGAGGCTGCGACGTTATAAAATTTTTCAGCCTCTGTCATGTTTTTTTCATGTAGCGCTATCTTTGCCATCATCTTATTAACATCAATATTTTTTGGTCGCTTATTATATTCTAGTTGCGCATATTCTTTTGCTTTTTCTACATCATCAAGTATATCTAAATAGAGATCGGCATATTCTAAATTCATATTGTGACCACTATCTGTATCTTCTTTGAGCATGACCATGATTTCATCCATAAGTGCATTCATTTCTTGAGTACGACCTTGATCTTTATATAGAGATGCTAACGAAATATAGAATCCAACTTCTGGAATAATATCCATCGCTTCTTTTAAGGTCGCTTCAGCCTCTTTCTCTTTCCCTTGTAAGATTTGAATGTCACCGATCGCTCCTACAGCAAAAGGGTAGTTAGGTCGCATGTCTAGTATTTCTTTGTAGACTTGCATTGCATTATCTAATTGTCCGTATTCTTTATATATATCTCCTAATGTCAACATCGCCCAAGCCGTCTCTTCATATCCTGGGAATCCTGCTTTTACTGCTAATGTCATAGCCTCAATACTTCCATCTACATCGCCATGTATTTCTCTCAAATAAGATACTCGACTATAAGATCTGATATCTGGCTTGATAGATGACATACGATCTGCAAGTTTTACTGCTTTATCATAATTTCCTAGTTCTACATTGGCATCAACTAGTACACCATGGATCTGCGCATTACTTGGATTAAGAAGCGCTGCTGCGTTTCCTGTTTTGAGTGCGTCAGTAAATTCATGAAGTGATAATTCAACTCCTGCTTTAGTCGTTAGAGCTAAAAATTTCATATCATCGGTCAATTCAGAGTCGTTGAGAGCATTATCTAATATCGCGAGTGCTCCTGGATAATAATGTCCATGTTCTCCTGTGACTCTAGCTTCTCTAATGTAAAGTTGAGCCAATTGGATTTTAGCTTGATTATCATGAGGATTTTCAGAGATTGCTGAAGTGAATTTGCTATAATTATTTTGAACTTCGTCCCACTCTTTACCTAATTGGATGGCTTCACCCCTTTGTATAAGTTCGGCAGTTGCTATCGGTGTAGCCGTATTAGTATTCGAAGTGCTATTACAAGCGTAGACGAGTGTTAGTAAAACAGTTAGTAGGGCTATGCTCCCTATAGATTTGATTGTATGATTCATTTTGTATTATGATTTTGTAAATAAAAAAGAAGAGGGTGGGTTCAATTCCCTCTACATACATACTTACGAGTGCATTGTTTTGTTCGGATTTATAAAAGTGAAAAAAAAGTGAAAAAAGATGGATTTTAGTCTAACATAAAAAATGAGGGATCTAGATGAAAACCTTGAGTTATATGATTTTTAATATTCACTTGAAAATCTGAATCAAAAGCTTGGAACTTACGAGTTCTTTTTTAGTTGAATTCCCGCAAAATCTTCCCTATTATCATCCCTGAGGTCCCTTCAAAGGGACACATACTGAATGGGGTTGCACTATTAATAATAGCTTTCATTTTTTTGGAATTTAAATTAAGTTAAACTTTGCTCGAGCCCTGTATCAATTGTATCCCTTTGAAGGGATTATAGGGATGATAAAATTTTATAAAAAAAATGAGGTCACACCTTTCGATGTGACCTCGGTTTTCAAAACCCCCAAAAACCATAATAAATATTATTATTTAGGAAGATAGAATAAGGAGTCTATCTTATGTATGTCTGGGAATGGATAGTATATGTCAAAATGTAAATAGGTCATATTTACCTATTGGTCGATTTGACAAATTTTATCCTTCTTAATTTGCTTTGATAAATCTCATTGAGTGAGAAAATTTATCATTTGAAATAGAAAGTATGTACATACCTTCATTTAGATCAGCAACATTAATGCTATTTAGTGCACCATTTATACTTAGTTGACGCACTACCTTCCCATCTAAAGATGTTATAGTCATTTGCGCATTTTCGTATAATACACTGTTGCCATTTAGCGATAGTGATAATTTATTTCTAGTCGGGTTAGGAAATACTTTGATCTCCAATTGCTCGTCATCAATATCAACAGTCGCTACATCTATGAATGCGTCTTTAGCCAAATGAATAGCTGAAACACCAGGCTGAAGTACATTATAGATAGGCGCTATATTACCTGCTAGTGTATTTACTTCAAATCCTAATACTCGTCCACCTTCGTTAGCTCTTTCTGCTACATACGCTATATTACTCAAGATATCATATTCTACATCGACAGGATTTCCTAAGTTAGTAGCACTACCTTCGATTCTCACTTGCTCAGCAGCGGAGATGGTATTGTCATCTGCTTTACTTTCTAAGTCTGTGATGAATACTAAAGCGCCATCATCGGCTACTGCACCAGATCCTACATCGGTAAGTATTAACAGATCTAAGCCTTCTTCATAGACAAGGCCATGAGTTCTTACCATACCTTCGATAGTCAAAATTTCATCTGGATCTAAATCGGATCCTTGAGCAGGCTTACTCAAGAAAGATTCTAATACTGCTACTTGATCAGTATTGTCCATGATCGCTATTAGATTTCCTTCTGGACCGAATTGTATACCCCATAAATTGAATGAAGTAATGAATTCTCGATCATAAGTAATATTTGAACCATCTAGTGTATATATCACTAATTTGTTAAGTTGACCATTGTCATCACTTGCATCTTGCGCTACTACTAAATTATTATTCAGAACAGTGATCTCTCTACCATTACTGAAGTTAGAAGTAGATGTTCCGGTAATTACGGGTGTTCCTCCAGCGTCAATAGTCGTATTGAATTCCGCATATGCATTGATTACATTATTCGTTCTGTCTAATTCGTATAAGATATCTTCATCCTTATCATAATACAGACCATCGGCATCCATTGCTCCTGTGAAAGAGTTAACGTCGATGGTACCATTTTCTTTTACATCATATACCGTAAGTGTAGCCTGCGTATTAGACGAAGTGAAAAACTGAGATACTGTTTCTAATTCAACTACTGGATCCATAAGATCACTGAAATAGATTGCTGATGCTCCTGCAAAATCTCTTGCATATCTTGGAGCCACATCTCCACCCGCTGTAGTCCCTTCGAAGGCCAAGATTCGTCCTCCTCCGTTAGCTCTTTCGGCAATGTAAATAAGATCATTGGTATAATCATAAGCTACATCTACAGGATTACCTAATAAGGTAGCTGCTCCTTCCACTCTCACTTGTTCTGCAGCTGAGATTGTTCCATCATCCATTGCATTGATATAGTCTCTTACTATGGCAAATGCACCATCATCAGCTACTGCACCAGAGCCCACATCTGTAAGTACCATTATATCATTATCCGTATCTACTGTGATACCATGTGTCCTTACGATGCCTTCTACTGTTATCAATCTATCAGCAGAGATTGAAGTACCATCGGCGTTTGATAAGAAATTATTAAATATCGCGAGTCTATCACTATTATCTTCAATGGCATACATAGCATCTCCTACTAGTTGCATACCCCAAAGATTGATATCAGTTGTATATTCTGCCACTTTGATAATTTCATTTGCGGTAGCAGAATACACTACAAATTTATTGATTTGACCATTATCATCACTAGCATCTTGTGCTACCACCAATGTGTTACCACTTACTGTAATTTCTCTTCCATTACTAAAGTCTGAAGTAGAAGTTGCAGTTAATGTTGGATTGTCTCCAGATTCGATAGAGACTTTTGCGTTACTATATGCGTTGACTACATTGTCTGTTCTGTTTAACTGATACAATACATCATCATCGCTGCTGTAGTAAATTCCATCAGCATCTAATCCTGCTACATCAAACGTTCTGAAAGAAACATCATCCGTGGCATCTACTCCTAACATTACACCTGTTCCAGTGGTATTAGAAGAAGCGAATAAATTAACTATATCGTCACCTTCATTTTCTTGTATGCCATCATAGATCTCTCCACTACAATCTCCAGTACCGCTAAATGGCTGTGCTAGATAAGGAAATGAAGAAGTAAATTCTCTATCATTAGCTTCTACTCCTGTCGTGTATGTAAGTACTCCTAATAGGTCATCAGTTACTGGACTTGCATTTGGATCTGTAGCATCATAGTCGTCATACCATAATCCTACTGCTGCTAATACCACACCACCTACTGCTTGTAATTCGATACGTGTAACATCATCTTCTAATCTACGACCATTAGGGAATCCATCCATATTAGGGATAAACTCAAGGTCTGCAGATTCGTTAAATGGAGCTACTGTAAGTCCAATTGCAGCTGCTTGTACAAGACCAAGTGAACTGTAATTAGGATCGTCTCTTGGTGTTGGTGGTACTGCCATATTTAATCTTAGCATATCACCACCATTAGGTAAGAAGTTATTGATAAATGGCTTTCCTGCCGCTAAAGGATTGCCTTCTTTTCCTGTAGCCAATTGGTAAGGAATTGCGTTAGGGACTCCTGTATGGAATATTGGCCATAAATCGACAGATCTTGGTTTTCCTGGTATCAATAATAAGTCACCAAATGACTCAAATGCAGTACCTGTCAGGTCTCCACCTGCTAATGCACTTACACCGTCTGCACCATTCGTAAAGTCAAATGCGCCTAGTGAAGCCTTTTGTATACGCAGTGGACCGAATGCTGGCACTGCACCACCAAATAAGTCATCATCCATGTATAATGCTAATTCTGGATTGTAGAAAAACTCATCCATTTCTGTTTCTGCTAACTCTTCATATGGAGTGATAGCATTCCAAAAATCCTTATATCCGATCGGAATTACTGCTTCATTAGTAAGTGGCATTCCTAATCTTGATACCTGTACCCAATCACCACTATTTACAGGTTCGCCTGTAGCAGAGATAGTCTGTAAAGCTGGTCTACTAGCAGAAGCCCATACACCGATTACATAATTAGGATCTAAGATATTTGCAGGTTGTGCCGGAGCACCTTCTTTTAGTAATGTGGCTATCGGAACTTGAATCGCTATAGCGCTGACATTATAACAGCCAACACCATCTACTGCAGTTCCATTTTGTCTTGGTGCATCACCCAAATCAAAAATACCACCGAGATCTACGAAGAATGGATCATCTGTTGGGCCAGCAAATACTTTCTCACCAGACGATGCAGTGTTGATTGCTGAATTCCACAAAGTGTTATAATCTGTATTCAATCCAGCACCTCCTGCGATCGATCTTTCTCCGATATTATTTGGAGGGACGATACCATCTGTGATGATCGTTTCGAATGTAAGACCACCATCCAGACTTCTTTCTAATGTGTAAGTCGTCTTTTGGTTTTGAGCACCTAATCTCATATTGAAAAATGTAGTTGGATCTTCATTCACTACATTAAAAGTAAATCTATAAGTCACCTCATCTCCTACGACTGAAGCGTCATTATCTACGTGTACTTCATATCTAATATTTTCTCCAAAACTGTAATAGTTAGGTCCGCCATGTGGTAGTTGAAATGGTACATATGTGGCGATAAGTGTAATGGTATTTGGATCATCCGGACTACGGAATGCGTAGACATCTACGTTATCCGCTAGAGGATCATTTGAAATTAGTGGTGCTTCTCTGTGGCTAGATGCATCTAGTGAAGACATGACAAAAAGTAGCATGGCTAGACAGAGTATCAGTTTTATTTTAGTTAAATATTTCATTTTTTTATTTTTAGAATTCGTGTCTCTTTTTCAGAAACGGAATTGATTTCTTTCTCTTTTGGAAACCCTATTATTAGTTCTGTCTCACCTCTGTACCACTCCATGGGATAGCTACATAAGGAAATGTATTTCTGAAAGCTTTATCGTTAGATTCTACACCAGTAGAATAAGATAATACGCCTAATAGGTCGTCAGTTACTGGGCTTGCATTAGGATCTGTAGCATCGTAGTCGTCATACCATAATCCTACTGCAGCAAGTACTACACCGCCCACAGCTTGCAATTCGATACGTGTAACGTCATCTTCTAATCTACGACCATTAGGGAATCCATCCATGTTAGGAATAAATTCTAAATCAGCAGAAAGATTGAAAGGAGGTACGGTTAGACCTATAGCGGCTGCTTGTACTAATCCAAGTGAACTGAAGTTTGCATCATCTCTTGGTGTCGGTGGTACTGCCATATTAAGTCTGAGCATATCTCCACCATTCGGTAAGAAATTATTGATAAATGGTTTTCCAGCTGCTACTGGATTTCCTTCTTTGCCAGTAGCTAATTGGTAAGGAATGGCATTCGGTACGCCAGTATGGAATATCGGCCATAGATCTACAGATCTTGGTTTGCCAGGAATTAAAAGTAAGTCTCCATACACTTCGAAAGCAGTACCTGAGAGGTCTCCACCTGCTAGGGCACTGACACCGTCTGCTCCATTCGTAAAATCAAATGCTCCTAAAGAAGCAGTCTGTATACGAAGTGGGCTAAATGCCGGAACTGCTGATCCAAACTGATCATCATCCATGTACAATGCCAATTCAGGATTATAGAAATATTCATCCCAAGTAGTCTCAGCTAATTCTTGATAAGGAGTTAATCTATTCCATGCATCTTTTTGACCGATAGGAATAATCGCCTCGTTAGTCAATGGCATACCTAATCTAGATACTTGCACCCAATCACCAGCTACATCTACTGTTCCATCAGTATTTAAAGTTCTCATCGCTGGACGACTCGCTGATGCCCACACACCAATAACATAATTAGGATCTAAGATATTTTCTGGTTCTGCTGGAGCTCCTGCTTTAAGCAGGGTAGCAATAGGTACTTGTATTGCGATAGTATGTACATTATACTTAGCAATTCCATCTCTAGCTGCTGCGCCTTGTCTAGGTGCATCACCTAGGTCAAATATTCCTCCAAGATCAACGAAAAATGGATCATCAGATGGTCCTGCAAAAACCGTTTCGCCAGTACTTGCTTTTAGTATAGCTTGATTAAATAAGTCAGAATATTGAGTACCTAATCCTGCCGCTCCTTCGATAGATCTAGCTCCTATATTTACTGGAGGAACATAACCATCCGTAATGATAGTTTGGAATGTAGCCCCACCATCAATACTTCTTTCGAGAGTGTAAGTGGTTTTTAAATTTTGTTGACCTAATCGGATATTGAAAAAGGTAGTCGGATCTTCGTTTACTTGATTAAAAGTAAATCTATATGTGATCTCATCTCCAGGGATAGAAGCATCATTATCTACGTGAATCTCGTAACGCACATTCTCACCGAAGGTATAATAGTTAGGTCCTCCAAATGGTAATTCGCCGGGAATATAACTTGCGATAATCGTAATCGTATTAGGGTTATCAGGACTACGAAAAGCGTAGAGATCCGTGTTGTCGGCCAAGGGATCATTGGCAATAAGTGGAGCTTCACGATGAGAAGATGCTATAGTAAGCATCGAAACCATCATTAGACTCAGCATTAAGTATACTTTTTTCATCTCGTATAGAATTTAAGGTTTGTTAATAACAGGCAGATCATCCAGATAGATGACCTACCACAACCATACTTACGAGTGAAGAGGTATGTTCGGATTTATTTTGTGTAATATTTAATAATATTTCTTAGACAAAACTAGTCTGCAAAGCTGAAACTCCTTAATGAGTCGCTGTTCTAGGATATAAAATTATCTTAGAAGGATGGAATATAAAATGAAGTTTGAAAGATCTAAAATGAGAATTAGACTCCGATGGTACCGATCAACCTAGTTAATGTCGGAACAGTCGCTCCTGCTTCATCTTCGATAGTGATGGCATAAGTACCTGTTCCTGCTTCAAAATCTACGGGAATTACTAAATCGTCGCCATCTTTAAATACAGTAAGTGGAATAGGATCTACGCCATCTTTGAGCGACCACAACTGGAAGGCTTGATTAGAAGCAATTTCTGGTAAATTTTTGACTTGAATATAATTGGTTTCGGCTACATCATTATTGTGGAAAAGTAGATTAGTTTCTTGATAGTCCGCTGTAGGAGTTAATTCAATCGTCTTATTATTCACCGAGTTGATATTCGCATAGATTGTACGTCTACGTGCTTCTTCCTCTTGTTGTGATTCACAATCTTCCTTATATGAGTTGTACTCTTCTTGAAGAGTATCGTATTCTAGTCCCTTATTATAACCATCCCACGAAAAGAATAGAGCAGCAGCAAGTAATGCTGGTAAAGCAAGAGATTTCCAATCCAAAGAAGAACTAGAAGTTTTATCTAATGTCGAATCTTCATTGGTTTTATTCTTTTCGGACTTTATTTGGACAGGTGTCTTCTTACCTGATTTTCTGATTAGCTCTAAAGCGTTTCGTTCTAAGCCTTCACTTGGCTTTATCCCTTGCACTTTTGTGTAGGCTTGCATTGTATTTTGAATTTCAAGGTAGTCCGCTTGAAGTTCAGGATATTGCATAAGATAACCCTCGACCATCTGAGCATCTTGCTCAGATAGCAAACCTAGTACATAGTACTCGATCAAGCCGGATTGTCTAATTTCATTTATATCCACAATAGCAATAATATTATTATTAATGTCAAAGTAAAAGATCCCAAAAAGAGTTTCTTTTCTTTACCTAATTTCGTCCTTAATATTTCGATTCCTTTTTTTACTCTCGTTTTAATCGTTCCTAGAGGCATATCAAACTCATCCGCTAATTCGCTTTGGGTGTAACCTCTTAAATAAAGGTATTCCAAGACAAAAGCGTATTTTTCATCCAATCCTTCTATCATATTCGTCACATCAATACTGTCGGTGTCTATATGACTCTGCTTAGTATTATGTACGTGTACATCAAGAGTCTCGGATTTTTCTTCCTTTTGAAATGATTTTAACCTTCTGATGTCTATAGAAGTATTTTTCACGATGCGCACCATCCAAGTAAATAGGGTAGATTTATTAGGATCGTATTGATCTATGTTATTCCAAATCTTAAGGAAAGATTGTTGAATGGCATCTTCAGCGAAAGCTTTCTTATTGAGAATTCTGTAAGCAATACCGTAAAGTGAATCAGAATAATATTTATAGAGCAGCGTCAGTCCAGCCTCATTCCTAGCACAAATTTTACCGTATATATCCTGATCTATTGACAAAAGAAGCAATGTTAGTTTCTGATTAGTAGCCAAAATTAGTTAAAATATTGGGATATGATAGCAAAGGGTGATTCATCCACCATTTATTTCTTGTAAATGTTTGTTTATCTATTAATGACGTTAAATCTCATGTGATTCAAAATGGAGTATTAAATAAAAGTGATTTTAGGACTGTAAGCCATCAATGAATATTTCTATCGAATTGAGATTATTGTAATTACGAAAATAGAGTGCGTAATGAATATTTAATTTTTTTCAACTTATTCATTAGGTCATACACATTCGCATTATTTTCACTTTTGTATTCTATCTCATCTTTAGTGTCTGTACAACCGTAATTTTCTATTGATTTTAAAATATTTTTTTCAAGATGCTTTTCTGGGCGTATTGCATATACATGGGCATACTTTTGTAGTGTATTTTGAATTTCAATGAATTCAATCATCAATTTTTTATCTTCCAAAATTAAATTTTCAAGTTCTCTTATTTCTTGATTAGAAAGTAGACCTAGAGCATGGAGTTCTAATAAGCAATTTTCTATTATTTGTTTTTTATTCATACGTTAGAAGTTGTGAGTTAAATTCAATTATAAAAGCATGAGCCATTGAATTATTAGGTACGTGATCTTATCTACTTTGTGATTTATTTTCACAGTACTAAGTCATGCTCCTAAAGGCAATTGGATGATTCAATAGATTGCTCTTATAGTTTTAGGGGACTATATATTGAAATACTCATTCATCTTTAAATACGAGTAAATAGAGATAATTGGATTTATTTTGAATTTTTCGGAAAGATTACCGTCGCCTTGTTGGATTCAACAGAATTGAGTCAAGCGAATAATAAATGGCAAGAAAGTGATTGATCGAAAGGCTACTTAGTAACGATTTTACATAGTGATACCCTCTGAATGTGTAGGATGAGGTTTACGAATCGTATTAACTATTATTAATCTTTTTCGATTACAGCAAAATCTAAGCTGGATATTTTATTTCCCTTGAGTAGGGTATATTCATAAGTGAATCGTGCGCCTAGTAGTATGAGAATCGAAGAGTAATAAACCCAAAATAAAAACACTACGAGACTTCCGCTAGCGCCGTATGCATTACCCACATCTGCATTATTGAGGTATAGTCCTATAACTATCTTACCTAATGAAAAAAGAAGTGCTGTAAAGATGCCTCCCGCGATTACATTAGTCCATTTCGTTTTAACATCAGGTAGGTATTTGAAAATCATAGAGAATATCAATACAGTAACCACTAAAGTAGAGATATAATTAATGCCGATAATTACCCCTTCATTGATCATCAAAGAAGATTTTGCTAGCCAATTATCTAGCATAGAAATAAAGCTGTCTAATACTAATGAAACCAATAGTATAAATCCAAGACTCATTATGATTCCGAATGAGATTAAGCGATCTTTAAGTAGTTTTTTGACGTCGATATCGGAATCTAATTTCACATTCCATATACTATTAATTCCATCTTGCAAAGATATGAATACAGTAGTTGCACTAAATAGAAGAATGAGCCAACCCAACCACGCAAAGGAACTATTATTTTCAGCAGTAGTTGCGTTTTGAATTATTACTTCCGCTTGCTGCGCTGTGTTTGGACCCAAAAAATGATTCATTCGATCTAAGAGGTTTTCTTCCAAGTGTTCACTATTGTAAGCCACACTTAGGACATTTATCGAGAGTAAAAGTATGGCTGGCAATGATATGATAGTATAGAAGGCTATAGAGGCGGCTTGCGACATAGGATCGTCGCTCATAAAATTTTTAACTGTTTCTTTCAGCGCGTTTAAAATCATTTATCTTTTAATTTATGCAGAGATTGGATGATCATTCTAACTAGAATATATCCATCTCTCCCTACTTATTTACCGAATTAATGTTCGGTAAGGATATAGTCAATTTAAAAGATCAAGTATTACTTTTTTCGAAAATACGCCTTCTATTTTATGTAAAATTTCAAGCTTTTGGATGATAATACATGTCGGCAAATTCGTGACGTTGTATTCTAAAAATGCTTCTTCGTGATCATTAGCATCAAGAATGATCACTTGTGCTTTAGTGGCAGCATTCGCTATTTTTTGAGCGATAGTTTCAACAATAGTGGATTGACTGATCCAATCTGCCGTAAATATGAGTATGAAATATTTGTCCATGTCCTTACTTAGGACATTGGTAATCAGATTTTGGGTTATATTTTCAGCTTTGAGATCAGTCATTATGATCGATACCTATTGGGATCTATATTGTATTTTGATAATTTTGAAGCTAGTGTTTTTCCTTTAAGGTTTAAAAATTCTGACGCAGATTCTTTTCCAGTTACTTTTCCTTTAGCAAGTTGTAAAGCTTGTTCAATGTGCGACTTTATAGTGTCATCTAGACTTCTAAAAATCGTATTATTTTCATTAAAGTCCACATTGGTAGTGCTGAGAAATGATAAATCAGCTACTTCGCCTTTGGATATAACCACGGATCTTTCAATAATATTTTCTAATTCTCTAACATTACCTGGATAATCATATTGCATGAGCATGTTCAAGTCTTTATCTTTCAATGAGCTTACTTCTCTTCCGAGCTTCTTGTTCATGCTATTGAGAAAATAATTGATAAGCAATGGAATATCGTCTTTCCGTTCTCGTAAAGGTAAGTTATAGATGGGAAAAACATTTAATCGATAATAGAGATCTTCTCTAAATTTTTTTTCCTTAACCATTTTTTTGAGATCTCTATTAGTGGCCGCGATGATTCTAACGTTGATTTTAATAGGCATAGCATTACCAATACGCTCGATTTCGCCTTCTTGCAAAACTCTCAGGAGTTTAGCTTGTAGATCGATAGGCAGTTCTCCTATTTCGTCTAAGAAGATAGTACCATTATTCGCCAATTCAAATTTTCCAATTTTCAACTTATCGGCACCAGTGAAAGACCCTTTTTCGTGTCCAAATAGCGTGGACTCAAATAGTTCTTTGGGTATGGTTGCACAATTGACTTTTACATAAAGTTCGTCAGAGCGATCACTAAGGGTGTAGATAGAATTACTCAGTAGTTCCTTACCAGTACCTGTTTCGCCCACTATGAGTACTGTCGTATCCGTATCTGCCACCATAGCCACTTGTTGTAATACGGCTTTATAGTTATTCGATTTAGTGACTATAGAGTTAAATGTAAAATTTTCGATATTTTCATCAATGAGGGTGCTTTTGGTAAGGCTAACTTCTCCTTTGAGCCTATCCAACTGAATCATTGCTTTTTCTAGAGGACTATCAATAAGCTGCATGCCGTCAGACTTTAGAAATTCTAATCTATACCTATGGGCTTGGTTTTGCGGATGGTAAGACATTCGGCTATATCCCTCTAACATTCCTCGACTGGATTTCATGATCATCCGAGCTATTATTTCTGCTTCTTGTTCCTGTCGCTCTTGAATGCCTTTTACAACATCTCCAAACTCTGATTCAAGAAAAACTTGAGAAATATTATCAAATCTTTTACCGCCATCACTAAGAAGTTGCATTCTCTTGTTTTGATACATGATTTTACCTTTGGCATCAAAGTACATGACTGGATTTGGAGCACACTCATCATAATTGTATTCATGCTTTGATTCAACTAGAGCTCGCGATGTATCTCTATGATCTATTTCTACTGATGTGGATTTATTTTCTTGAAGGATCTTATATAAGATGTATATATTGTCTTTCCAATTAAATTGAATTAATGATACTTGGCATGCTTCTATACTGCCTTTATTTAATAATCGCTTTGTGGACAATGTTAAAGATTTATCCTTGAGATCTTCAACTAAATCTTTCCACTTCAAAAAGCTAAATTCTGGATTAAATTCGAATAATGATACAGGAGGAGCATCTTTGTATAACTGAGCGAAGCCTTGAGAGGAATGTACTACACTGCCTCGAGATGTTAGCATACACCAGCATTCTTCTTCAGCACATACGGCTGTAATCAGTTGTTGTAAAGGCTTAAGTTCTTCTAGCACTTAAATAGTTTTTTTAGCCATTTTTCTGGTTAAGCTTGTAAAGCCAATGGTGAAATCGGTTAGATACAGCTGATCTTATTATGTTTTTGGCAAGATAATATCTTTCTGGACGAATCGACTATTTTAATTGCTTAAATATAAGCATTTGCTGATATTTAAGCAATTAAAAATTATCTAAAATTCTATAATTTATTGATTTTCAGTGGTTTGTAATTTTGGCATGGGGTGTGTAATGGGTAAGGTAAATCGAAAACATTAATCATGACTAATAACCTAACCAACGCTGAGATCAATGCACCAAAGATTCTGCAAAGCAATACTGATGCATTTGGAGAGCAAAAGCTGTATAGTTCAAAGAGTCTATCCAACGGTAATAGTATTTATGATTTTGATGAAGATGTCTTTCTAGAGAAAATTAATAACCTAATGACTCAGATCGACAATATATTTTAATAACATTTTCCTTTACATTTTATGTAGTCCAACCTATCGAATATGAAAAATACTAACGAACCTCAAGTAATTAAAAAAGTACAAGAACGAGTAGATTGGTTTTTTGAAGAATTGCATCAATTTATTCAGAATAAGAAAGTGAATGCAGGCAAGAAAAACAATAACAATATTTTAGAAGAACAAATGACTTGATTCGTATCAATAATGAAATAGTCAATACCAATTATTAAATACCTCTAATTATGAAAATCTCTTTACAACATATAGGAATATGGCCGAATAATCATGAAGCTAAAATTCAACGCCTGATTGGTCGCATTGCTAATAAACGAGCTATCCAATCTCTGGAAGTATACATTGACGATACTTTAAAAGATGTGGATGATGAGTATTACATTTTATTAAGAGCCAATAAGGATAATAGCAGTACAGTAATATCACAAGGACATACTTATGAGAGTGCTATTTACAAAGCATTAAACGTTTTGAATAGGAAACTTTCGAATAGAAATCTTGATAAGGTATTCATGATTAAGGCCGCTCAAAATATAGAAAGAATCTCGGCGTAATATTCACAAAAAGAGACTTATTAAAATAATCTGTAGGAAAGCTATTATATACTCAGTGGACTAAGAGTTATATTGTTTTTCTGCTAATTCCATGAACACCCACTAGAAGGAGAGCAGAGATGTTCTCCTTTCTGTTTTTATATAGATGGTATGATTGGAAAATCGATTTTAATTATGAATGTATATCGAACAAATCCTGGCTTTCTCCACTTTGAAGGTAAGAATAATAGAAAAATATAATGGGAAAAATGCAAGACTTAGAAAAGATAAGACAAATAGTAGAAGAGGTGAGGACGTGTATGTTTATCACACAATCTGATACTGACGGCTTGAGAGCAAGGCCAATGGCTACAGCCAGTTATGATGAACATGGTAATATATGGTTTATGACAGATAAGAATTCAGAGAAAATTGAAGAACTCAATAATTTGCAGCCTGTTGTATTAACTTATTCTAATACCTCTACTAATACCTATCTATCTATAACTGGTAGGGCAGAGGTAAGTGATAGTCTTGAAAAGAAGAAGGAGTTATTTTCAATTTTTGCTAAAATTTGGTTTCCAGATGGACCTGAGAGCGACAAGCTTGGTTTGATAAAATTTGTGCCAATTCAAGCCGAATATTGGGATAGTCCAGATAGCTCGATAGTACAACTTTACAGAATGGGAAAGTCATTGGTTACGGGTAGTTCTTATCAAGCCAAGAATGATGAGCACGGAGAAGTATCTCTCAATTAAAATTACCTAATAAAATGTTTCAATGAAAAATTTAATTTATTAAATAATCTCTGATTCTATAGTATTCCACAATTGTAATGTGTATTCTGCTATTGAAGACATGTCATCAGGAATATCTAAGCGCTGAAGGTCTCTAACATATGCAGACCATTTGTTGGGGTAGTTTACTATGGCGAGTAAATATTCATTTGACCAACTCAGTTTTTCTTTCATTAAATAATCTGTAATAATTTTCATCCCCATGTGACTGCCTAAGTAGGTATAAGACAGGGGAATGATAGAATATTTATCTATTTGTGAAGGCAGATGAATAGCAGGTAAAGCATCTACATTATCATTGCCCAATGCAATGAGATCCTTTTTTAAAAGATCAAAATGATCAAATGGCTTAATATACTCTTGGTATAAATGGTCATCGTTAAACTTTTCGGCGGCCATCTCATTAATTCCAATATTTATCCGATAGGTATTAATAAGCCACTGATAGTAGTCTTGGCGTGTTACGGTATTATTTTTTATCGCTTGACTTAATCCATGACGATCAATTCTATCATGAATGGGTTTACTTATTCCTCGTAAAGTCTTCAATATCATGGAGCTATAATTTTTCTACTAAATCAGCAATTTCGCCAGCTAACTTTTTGAGGTCTTCTGGCGAAGCACTAGTAACGATAGCGTTTAATTTTGAGACCCTTAATTTGAGTTGAGTCACTTGGGCCTTTTTGATTTTATTCGCTTCTATTTTCCTAAGAGATGACTGGTGTACATCCTCTACTATTTGCGGTAAAGACTTAATATTTTCTTTGAACAAATAGGCGTTGGCACCACCTAAAATAGTTTTGGAAATGGCATCTCCAGAATTAAGCGTACCCGTCAGGAAAATGAATGGCGTGCTATATTTTTGGCGAACGCTAAAAAGTAAATCCAATCCATTGCAGATAGGCATATCAAAATCCGAAATAATAATATCTGGTTCAGTAGATTCGAGTTTGCTAAAAAACTCTTCCTCATTATTTGCAGTTATGAAAATAGTCTCTTTAAAATGCTTAGAAAGATAATGCTTTGATAATTCGATATCATTTCTATTATCATCTACAAGTAGTATTTTTGAAATCCGGTTATTCATAATATTTTATTTGATCGTATTCATTTTGGTCCAATACATAATTGCCATTGTCATTTTTTCTCTAAAATCGGCGAGGTTGGCATCTTTTACTAAAAATCCATTACAGCTTAATTCGTATGCTCTCTGCATATCCTTTGCATGTTCCGAACTACTTAGCATCACTATTGGCGTGCGATAATTTTGATATTCGGACTTAATAATTTCTAAGCACTCAAGACCTGAGATATCTGGCATTTTGATATCTAAAAACATCACTTTTGACTTTGGTAAGGTATCCAGCTTTAATAATTCGAGTAGAATCTTGGCATTTTGGATCCAACCGCAATTAAGTGCGGGAAAGAGCTTAGCTAACAAATTATCGAGTAACATTACTTCATGAAGGCTATCTTCTATAAAAATAGCATCAAACTTGGATGGGTATTCTGCATTAGGCCCACTATTAATTTTAATAATATTTTTCAATTGATAGTTTTATTTTTTCTTAATTCTAGAAATTGAGCATTGGTAGGAAGTGTAAATATAAATCCTGTACCTATTTCATTAATCCCGTCGGTAATTTTTATTGTGCCACCATGTCTATTTATTCCCTTTTTTACAATGGATAATCCTACACCCGTTCCAGGATATTCTTCATCGGATACTAATCGTCGAAATACTTCAAACACTTTGGATCTAGACTGCGGAGGTATTCCAATACCATTATCGTAAAGGTGAATCTCTAAAAATCCTTCCTTTTCATAATATTGAATCTCTATTTTCGGATGTTCACCCTTGAGTACATATTTGATACTATTACCCATGAGATTTGCGAAAATTTGACTAATTACATTGACATCACCATAGACTGTGGGCAGATCAGGTTTAATGAGAACAGCATTTTCATGTTCCTTAATAGCTTTGATTATTCTCCATTCCTGATCTAGTAAGTCGTTTAAATTAACTTTCATTATATGCAGACTTTCTCTATTTAATTTTGAAAATTTGAGAATGTCTGCAATAAAATCATTCATTTTTGCAATACTAGATGTGATGATATTCAGCAGTTGTAATCCATGTTCGTCGAGTACGGTGTGATAATCTTCCTTCAGTATTTGCGCAAAACCTTCAATACTTCGTAAAGGCGCTTTGAGATCATGACTTACACTATAAGAGAAAGTTTCCATTTCTTCGTACGCCTCTTTCAGCTCTTGATTGAGTAGCGTCATTTCATTATATCGTTCGTATAAATACTCTCTAATTTCTCGTTTTAGTTGAGCCGCTACTTCTATATCTTGGGTGGTCCATTCCTTTGCCTTTCCCCCTTCTAGTTGCTTCCACTTTTCAAAAGATTTTCTGGGGGTTAATCTATTCTTTGCGGCATCAAAATGTTTATCTTTTGAAATTACACCAGCCCATTGTATTTCAATCTGTTTTTCTTGTCTCGTCCAGATAATATAGTCACCCGATAGATGAGACAGCTGAACTATTAGCATAGAAGCGATGGTCTCACCAAAATCATAGTTAGGAAGAGCACTCTTGACATCGTTAATGACTTTTACATTAAAGTCTTCTTGTTGCGAAAGCCATTCGAAAAGATTTTCAAGTTCTACATTTAAAGAATCATTGTCAATATTACCACTGCAATTAATATCGGAACCCATTTTTAGTATTGCTCCGTCCGACTCTATCAGATTCATAATTGAATGGTCGGAATTTAATAAGGAATCTGCTAAATCTTTAGAAGCCAAAATCTTCTCCAAGATTTGTTTTCGCAGTAGTTTTTTACTTCCTACGGATACCTCACTATTATATTTAAATAATTTTGAGAGGTTTGATGATATAATCGAACTAACAAATTTCAGCCAATCTCTGATCTCGTAATTGATAAATTTTTTGGACGTATGGTGGCAGGCGATAAGACCCCACAGCTTGTTTTCATGTATAATAGCAACGCTAAATGAAGAGCTCACCTTCATATTTCGTAAATATTCTAAATGGATAGGGGAGACCCCACGAATAGATACTCCTTTGAGATCAAGAGCTGGTTTATCTTTGATTAAGGTATTGCTGTAAATGTCAGTTTGAGTACCACTGGTATCATAGACGATTCGTACTTGCTCATGAAAATATAAATCTCTCGCTTGCTTAGGAATATCTGTATTTGGGAATTTTAAGCCCAAATATGTAGGTCTTTCTTCAGTTTTCTTTTCCTCGATAACTTTACCATCGTAATTTTCATCAAACTGATAAACCATCACATGATCATATTCAGTGATATTTCTCACTTCAGTACACACTTTATCAATAAACTCTTGAAAAGAATATTCTCGACTGATAGTAAGAATGCTCTGTTGAAGTTGTCGAGTACTTAGTTTTATCCCACCAGGAGCTGCATTGGGCTCTAATTCAAGCGTATACGCTGCTTCATTTCGGTGAATTATTAAGTTTTTGGGATGACCTTCAATAAAAGTAGTATTCGAGGTAATATCTAATGTATTAAGGTCTAGGCTTGTAAGCCCTTTTACTAGATCGATAATACTAGTTGTATTTAGTGCTTTTGCTAATATTTCGGAAGCATAGTACCAATGCTTAAAATTGAGATCGCATAATAGCAATTCACCATATGATTGTGCCCTTTGAATGTTAATTAGGGGCTCTGACTCACAATTCGTGAGATCATAAGGTTCTGAGTAGTAAGGTATTGAGTCGGCCATTGTAATAATTGTACATGCGCGGATTAAGGTACATAATATTATTAAAAAGTAGGGCCGTTAGGGAATTGGTATAAGTAAAGATAATAAAGTAAATGAATTTGTATGTTAATTTGGAATCATAGTATATTAGAAATAGGCCTAGTACTAAAAAGGCAAACTCTACTTCTTATCAAAGAGTAGAGTTTGCTATGCGATATATTCGTAAATGATATATATAATTCAAAATATGTCTGTGGCTAGATAACTAAATGTCTTGGCAGGAGGTAATTCTATACTTAACACAATCATCTAGTAAACCTCGATAATGATGTTTATGCTGGTTCAGACTCAAATTCTTCTTTGAGTTTTGCTAATTCCTGAACTTCCAATTCTACTGTCATTTTTTGGCTTTGTAATGTAGTGATTAGATTAGCAGGTAATTCTACTTCTTTTAACACTCTATCGTAGTCTGCTATGAGTCTATCACTGCCTCTTTTAATTTCATCGACTATGGGTCCAAAATCATCATCCGTAGCACTTAATTTTATATCAATAAAAATTCTATGGAGGTCGCCTAATAGGCTAGTTTTTACTTCAGCCTTCCCTCCTCTTGCAGCTACATGACCTTCCAATACTTGGTGCATAGCATGTCTTTCTGAAGCATACCTGTCTAACCATTTCTTTAAGGATATATTTGCTGTGCTTTTAGATATTTCTTTATACCCCTTCTCCGCATCTTGAAGTCTAATTATCAATTCTTGAAGAGCATCTTTTATTGTATCTGTATTCATAATATATAAATTTTATAGTGAAGTAATAATTTCTGTTCATCTTACTATAATTAAAATTATTTGTTCGATGCAGTAATTTTTTTTTCGAATATTTTAAGAAGAATTTACAGATTATTCTGACAAGTAATTGGAATGCTATTTCTATCTAATGGATAGTAGTAAGGGGAATAAAATTAGCCTTCAAATTATTTTGAATGAGGGAAATAGTAATGCAAATGAAATTAATCAAATGGTATATGACTTTGTATGATTGAAAGAAAGAAAAATTAATTAACGTTCAAATTATTTACAATAGTCTTTGAGGTTAAGTAGGCCTAGTTTCCGTATGAATTTATTTCATAGTGAACACTTTAGAGAAATTTGAAGTATGATAGATGCAGTAAAAACAGAACTTATGACTTCAAGAAAGCCGATAAAGAAAAGATTGAGAAAAGATCCTGCTAGTGGTCATAGAAAGAAGGAAGATTTTCGTTGGGGTGTACTACAAGTTTTTGATGCATTCACACGAAGGGCTGTTAATTTTTTACCTGGCTACAGGAAGAAAGCTGGAATAAGAAATCCTCCTACGGTATAGAGAAATATTATTAAGTCACTGGATCTTATAAGACAAGTTATAATAGGATCACAAAATATAAAACATGAAAAAAATAAAGTTATTTTATTTATTTATAATAGTCGCTGCTTTCACTTTGAGCTTATCTAGTTGCGGAAAAGATGAAGATGGGTCAGGAGAGACAGAAAATAGAATTATTTACACCTTAGAAGAAAGGTCGGATTCCGGTATCAGTGGAGAAATTGAATTCTTAGAACTCAATGATGGAAGGATACAGGCGCAAATTTCCTTAGATGGAACAGTAAATGGTACCACGCATCCAGCACATATACACATGAATAATGCTGCCGAAGGGGGCGACATTTTAATTTCACTGGATCCTGTAGATGGAGCAACAGGTAGCAGTGTTACTATTTTTTCTATGACAGATGGAGATGGTACTTTTCTATTTGATCAATTACAAAACCTCGATGCATATGTCAATGTACATCAATCATCAACTGAGTTGGATGTAATTATTGCTCAAGGTGATATAGGCTCGAATCTACTTACAGGAGAAAGTAAAACATACACTCTAATGGAAAAAGATGTAGATGGGATCAATGGACAAATAACATTTTCAAAAAGAATGAATGGTAATACGCTAGCTGTAATAGAGTTGGATGGAACGCCAGACGGCGGTGTGCATCCAGCGCATATACATATGAATTCTGCCGCGGAAAGTGGATCCATACTCGTATCATTAAATCCAGTAGATGGTTCTACAGGAAGGAGTAGTACAAATATATCCCAGCAAGATGATGGTAGTACTTTTGATTACGAAAATATCTTAACGAGTAATGCTTATGTAAACGTTCATTTGAGTATGTCATCATTGGGTACCATAGTAGCGCAAGGTGATATTGGTCTTAACGAATTGACAGGCGAAAAAGTTAGTTACGCGCTAAGTGAAAAAGATGCTCCTGGAATAAGTGGTTCGGTAGAATTTGCTGAAAGAAGAGATGGTTCGGTATTGGCCACACTTTCCCTGACTGGAACTCCTGAAGGAGGAATGCATCCAGCGCACATCCATAAGAATAGTGCGAGTGAAGGTGGTGATATAGCTGTAACATTTACTCCTGTTGACGGAGGAAGTGGTACATCTCTTACTTCTATCCGTGTTGCCGATGATGGTACACCATTTAATTATCAAGTAGTGAATACTTATGATGGTTATGTAAATGTACACTTGTCAGCAGATCAATTAGACGTAATCGTCGCACAAGGAAATATAGGAATAAATGACTAAAATTTACTTTTGATCTAAGGTCATTTATGTGTAAGGCTATCTCTTAGGAGATAGTCTTTTTTATTACAGAAAGGTAAAATTATTTTGGAAATTAAGAGATAAATATTCGTAAGGTTTGAATCAGATGCTTCTTATTAATATGCGTTTTTAAGAATATAAATTTCACCATTTTATATTTTGGGTATGCCCATTTTTTTATTTCTACGAATCATTATTAGTTATTTTTTTTGAGCCCACCTGTTCGATTTATTCAAATCATATTCGATTGGATGCAAATCATTTTTTTCATATATGTTTCGAACATTTGTGGCGATTATTCAATTTTATAATTGTAATCAAATACAATTACTTATGAATATTAATAATCATATTTTTATCTCAGGTTCCATACCGATGAATTCATTTGAGAAGCAAAGTATTCAACAAAAGATTGAAGACGTATTGAATATTCTAATAGATGTCAGTAAGGTGTCCTTACATTTCACAAAAACGGATAAAGGTGTAAAGGTTCTTGTTAAGTCTAGAATACTAATTGGTGATAAAATAAAGGAGATTATTTTTAGTAGTGTTCGTGATGATTTGCAAGATGCTACTAATGCTTGCTTGAACCGTCTAAGTAAAAAGTATTTTAGATTGATCAATAAGAAGAGAGCCTATCGACATAAGACTATTTCTAGTCACGCTAGTTAGATACCTTAATCGACATTAAACTTTATCGTCTAATATAGAATTATATTTACCAATTTAAACTATGGTATAGCTCAATGAAATTATAGTTTGACGATAAAGCATAAAAGGAAATTTACCTTTTATCCAAACTTGAAAATATTTAGTAATTACTTATTTGTATATTCCTTCCAATTAAAAAAAAACTACTAATGAAAAATCTTTTGTTTGCCATTGCCATCTGTTTTATGATGCCCTTTCATCTACATTCTCAAAAAGTAGCTTTAGAAGCGGGTTTGAATTTTAATAATGTAAATAGTGAACAAGATGTGGATTTGGATAATAGTAATGGATTTCATGCGGGAATCCTTATCGAAGTACCCATAATCGATCCCTTACGGGTGGGTACTGGACTTTATTACACTCGACGTGGATATAAATCCAATGAGATAGATAGAGAGGGATCTGTATATATTGACTATATCGATATACCTATAGATATGATGCTTCATTTTAAGATAGCGGATCTGGCCGGGGGATTCGTTTCTTTTGGACCTTATTTTAGTTATGGTTTTTCTAGTGAAGTGATTAATTTGGATGGATTATTTGAAAATGGTTATTCAAGTGAAGACATAGATTTGCAGCGACTTGATGCAGGCGTCAACTTTGGAGTTGGGGTAGAGTTTGGTAATCTTCGTTTATCCTCCACATATAGTCTGAGTGCTACTGATAATGGCGCAGAAGCGAATAATCAGTTGAAAAATAGAGTGCTTAGTATTTCTTTTGGCATTTTTCTAAATTAGGATATAGGATAAAATTATACTTAGAGTAATCGTGAAATGGTAAAATGTCTATTTGTTAAATTGAATAAATTTTCTTTAGCACATCAGAATTAGACTCCACTAGTATTATCGGCTAGAAAGAATGTAAATCATAGAGAATACTTAGTGTAAATAATTATGTTGACAATTGTAAATGATTAAATAGTTTATCACTCGAATAGGTTGAGATATACGTGAAGTAAACTAATTCATATTCCATTTACGTACGTTGCATTTAGTATATGAGATAAAACATCTATTTGGCATTTTCTCTTTATTACTTTTACAGCTAAGCGCTTAATTTTTAGCATGGAATGTTGTGCGCATGCGTCACATGAACTATTCAAATGAGATTTGATATATCATTATTGGTTTATCAACGTTGACGTGCTCGTAAAGGGATTCTTTGTGAATATTGACTTGGTAAGAGTCCAAATTCTTTCTGAAATAATTTACTGAAATGACCTTTGTTAGTATATCCTACGCTATAAGCTATTTCGCTGATAGTATAATCACCTTCATCCAGCATTTTTCGAGCTTGTAGCATACGTAGCGTTATCGTAAACTGCCTTATGGATTTATCGAATAGCATAT
Organism: uncultured Saprospiraceae bacterium; assembly: GCA_937927575.1. Classification (GTDB taxonomy): domain Bacteria; phylum Bacteroidota; class Bacteroidia; order Chitinophagales; family Saprospiraceae; genus UBA1994. Next base: position 25,253 of record CALBEE010000028.1, read on the forward strand.
TAAACCCTTGTTGTAATTTGCTGGTGTTCAGTCCGACTACTTGTGATAATTCTCTTACTGTTGGGGGGTTAGAATATCTATCCATGATTATATTTTTGGCTTGGTTGACAAGCTCAATGTCTCTTTTACTGAAGCGATAATTTTTGCCTGTTTGCAGCGTTTCTACTCTGTATCTCTTCATCAAAGAAGTTATCAATTTCAATGAATTGGCTTCAATTAATAACTTCCTCTCGAGCCCTTTCTGTTTGGATTTAAAAAGGTCTGCAAGCGTACTGACTATAATAGGCTCGGAAGTGCTTTGATGATAAAAGGCCTTTTTGCCAACAGTATCTTTAAACATATCTCTCAAAATTTCTGGAATCGTATCTAAATCACATTCTATTTTTCTCAGAAATAAAAATCTTATGGAGTCTACTATAATGGCTTGGAAGGGAGTACCTGATTTTATGGTCATGCTATAATCAGTATGACCAAGAGGAGCATAAATCATTGCTTGATTAGCCGTCAATTCGTGCGTGATTTTATCATCGTAAGAATTTAGAAGTAATTCCCCTTTACTTATGTATTGAAATTGAATAGGATGCCTTCTTCCCAATTTGAATACCAATTGTATATCCTCATTGGGTTGAAAATCAAACATCATGACTCCAACACCATGATCGAAGTTGATGCCTTTGATCACTCCTTTTCCATAATTGTTGTCAAATTGAGCTGAATATTCATCACAATCTTCGGTAACCTGTCCATTCAGTATTCGCCCTAGATTCTCTATTCTATCTGCATATCTGTAGCCAGTTATTTCTATTTTATGCATATATGTATCGTTTTAATTAGAGTATAACTTATTTCTTTTCGAGTATTCGAAAGCTAACGATTGCTTTACATTTGCTTTCAACATCATAGTCTTTCAGCAAGCTACTTGAAAAGTCCAAATTACAGTTGTTATTGGTCGATTTCATGATTGATCAATGCATTAAAACAAAGCTGTTGGGGAATTGGTGTTGCTCACAGTGGCTCTCCAAATTTAGTTTTGGGGAGCTTTTACTTTGCGTAATACTCTATTGATTAATTTTATAATTTATTGTTTTTATTAAATTCCGATTTTTAGTTGGATACGATAGCGTGTAATTGATTGGTGCTCACCATTCTCTTAAGTTGTGTATTTATTTTATGATAGACGGATAAGACACTCCTTAATGATTCAGTAAATGAATTAGGTAAGCCATCTCCACTCATAGCATTTTCGATATATTCTTGTTGTTTGCTTTCTATCTCTAAGAATGCTTTAATTAGCATTTCTGATTTGCTTGACAATTGATTTTTAGATGAAGTATATTTAGGCAGCCTATTCACCTGAGGTGGATGTGCGCCACTTTTGATATCTATTACGTTGTCTGGTAGTAGATCTAGAATATGCTTTTTGCTTTCGATAAGACTAGTAATCGTTTCGAGCAGTTCTTTAGAATCGTCAGGCTGTAATTTTATATTGGAAAGAACATCTATATCTTCCTTAAGCATGTGTTCGAGTTCTACTATTATTGACGCTGAATTTATATTGTTCATAAGGTTTTGTATTTAAAATTGATTAAGTATGGCATGGCCAGTTTAATAGGGTTGTAGCTGCGCAGATTCACCGATCTCTTCTTTTAATGAGATACCACCTCTAATACCAAAATCTAATGTAGTTATCGGATAAGGTATCATTATGTCTGCTTGATCTAAGGCTTGTTTAATTGCCTTTATAGCATTAGATTTAGCTTTCAAATAGTCCTTCTGTCCATTTACTTCTATCCAGAATCTTGCATCAAAATTTATTGAACTACCGCCGAATTCATTAAAAAGTATTTCTACTGGCTTGTTTTTCATACGATAGTCAAGTTTTTCTAATGTTTTGATTATCGTATCTTCTGTCTTTTGTAGATTGTCCCCATAACTTACTCCACAAGAAATATCTACACGACGTTCACCCGAACTACTGTAGTTTTTCATTGGATTCTGTAAGACATCTTTATTGGGTATTATGACATCCTGGCCAGTAGGCAGTCTCAATTTTGTATTTCGTAAATCTATATCTGTTATGGTGCCGAAGTAACCATTTGTATCTACGAGGTCTCCGATTTGATACAATTTTTTTACAGACATAAATACCCCGGAAAACAAGTTATTCATAGGGTCTTGTAAGGCCAAACCAACAGCCAAACCAATTACACCGGCTGTAGCCAAAATTTTGTTTATGGTACCACTAAGATTAAATATAGAAAGTATCATAAATAGTACAGCAACACCAAATATGACTGAAGCCAAGTTGGAGACTAGATTCAAGACAGTTTGATTCTTTGTTACTCTTTTGGTAATGTTTACTGCGAATCTTTTAATATACTTAGAAGAGAAATAGGCTATTGATGCTACTACCAAAGCTATCGCTAAGTTAGGTAGCTGCAATATGATCATATTGAGCCAATCCGTTAATTTATCTACTAAATTGTTAGAAGATGATGATAGTTGTTCTGAAAATTCGTCCATAATCGCTGTTTATTATCGTACTTCGATACAGTCAACTTTGTTCGATGGATGTTTTATCTCATTAAAAAAGAGCTTCGTCGTCAAACGAAGCTCTTTTTTGGCTAATTTTTTATGATACGCATTGAGTAATGCGTATTGATACTACTGATATTCAATAGTAGTTTAATTTCTTTAAATATTTATTGCACTTTTGCTGTCCCTTTAAATAATAAAGAAAGAATGAAAAGTACTAAAAAGATATAGAAGCATATCTTGGCAATTCCAGCAGCAGCACCTGCTATTCCTCCGAATCCGAGTACTCCAGCAATGACTGCAATTACTATAAATGATAATGTCCAACGTAGCATATTAAATGTATTTAAGGTTAAAAAATAATTGTACTTGATTTACTTTATTTAAGGTTATTTTGTTCGAAAAAAAATAGTTTTTAAAGGTTATTTTTTGTGAGTCACTTCACTTTCGAGCTTAAGCACTTTATCTCCATCCTTAGTGATAATCTCTAAGGCTTTATTGCCAGGTTCGCCGTTTCGCGTAATAGTGCTTTTGTTTATAGTTTTAGTTACGCTTTCGGTATACGTTTTCTCCACCTTACCCTCTACTTTACCATTTCCCCCTTTCCATTCGACTTTACTTCCTTCCTTGATCATAATTATTCATTGATTTTACATTTTCATTGACTTTTTCAAATTTGCTCTTTGATAATTTGAGTTGACTTTCTGATTTTCGAATCTGCTTTTGATTAGATTGCATCTTCTTCATCAGTTCAATGTTCTCCTTTTTTAATTTTTCGATTTCCACGATATTGGAAGCCATTTCTTGGTCAAGATCTTCTGCTTTGTTATTGAGATCTTTTAATTTTTCCTTTTTTTCATCCACATCATTCAAATAATACTTTGGAAGATACTCAGTAATGAATTCTTGGACTATTTCTTTAAGTTGCATGTATTCATAAGGATATTCTGATTCGGATAACCAATTATTATATCCTAGAGAAGCGAAAACATTCAGGTCAGTTTTACCATTTTGCGTCTCATCTACTTTAACATGCAAATCGATCTTGGTAGAGGTTATTTTGGGGATGACAACACCTTCAGCAGACATTACGTCTTTATTGAAAAATAATAGTTTTTTACCGTCTAGATCAACTTCATAATTGTCATCCATCCAGTCTTCAAATTTGTCCTTAATAGTAGATACTTCTGGAGTAAGAGTTACATGAATGCTCTGTATCATTTCATCCTCATATTCTATAGTACTATCATTAAAAGTAAACTCTTGAGCATGAAGTGCAATGGTGAGTAGTGATAATGTTGCTAATAATAAATATTTCATCTTTTCATTTTTGGTTATGTAGATCGTACTTATTTATTCACCAAATTGTTCGCTATACAAGCCATAAGTGAAAGAATGGATGGAGTCTGGAATGAGATTATATGAGATAGGCTAAGTAGGCGTATTGACTATTAACAGAATATCTTATTCTAATTTTTTACTATTGTTTTACATTTATATACTGTACTCATGTGTTGGTTTATAATTGAGTGGAATTAATCTTATTTTCGAGATGCTCTAGGTCATATTTATTTTTGATATTAGTTTGAATGTCCTCTTTAAGTATATTCATATTTTTGGTAATTTCTTCTTGATAGTCGTTGTTCTCTGTAGATTGATTATTAAGATATTGAAGCATTTCTATCATTTTATTCATCAGCACGGCATCATGCTTACAATATTGACGGTAGGAAGCTAGAGTTTGATAAAGGAGGTCAGAGAAATTCATGGTAGTAAGTTCAATAGTGTGACCATTATCTGTAGCATAAATCTCTCTATCACTAATTTGCATTCTGAGTGCGAGTAGCTCAGTAATATAGTCTAAGGTAATTATAGCTGTTCCGGGGTCATTGATTCCAGGTGACATAGCTTTTAGTCCGACTTCTGTAATTTGCTTTAAGCCAAGAATATAATTTTCGTCGATATCCAAACTACTAGAATATATTAAAAATTGGTTTAGGGAATGGCTGTCTTCTTCATCGATAGTTCCTTTGTATTTGATAATATCTTGATTAGGTAATATATACTGTCCCATGTAGGGTATGATTTTTACGGTTAATTCGTTTTGATCCACGAATTCGCATAAACCCTTTAAATTTACTCCTTGATAATATCTTGCGGCATCAGATTGAATGGTTTTAAATTCATTTTCAGTAAAGGTATACTGAGTTCCTTGCTCTCTTTCAATATTTTGAACTTCAATCAATCTATCCTTTGTTTGATTAAATATTCTCTTCAGTATGAAGCTAATTTGAATATTGGTGCTAATACTATGTATAAAATAAACGAATAGACATAAGCAAACCATTCCAAGTAATATTCCGAATAAGATGGTGAATCCATTCAAAGTAAATTTATCTGCTCTTGTCTCAATACTTATTAGGACTATTATATTATAAATGATGGTGCCTAAATACACACCCAAGACGGTCTGGTTCAATTTGTCAGAAATCAATCCAGGGAGTAGCCTAGGAGAAAAATTAGAACTGGCTTGATTTAATAATATCATTACCATTGAAAAACTGAATACAGTTAGAGAAATAATTCCACCAATTAGTGTTCCAAGCAATGTTCTTGCTGTTTCCGAACTTGCAATTACCAATGCAGGAAATTTATCATTTAGAAATTTGGTGACACCATCATCTTCTATATTTAATAAAACTAAGGCAAGTACTGCTAATACTGCGGTTATCAAAGTAGGATAGAAGGCTATACTTGATATTATCTTAAGATAGCTAGAGTGGAATTTATTCTTGATCTGGGTAATCATGGCAGTAGTTTTAGATCTAAGTCTTAGTTGAACGCGTTAGTTCGATATGATAATATAGACAAAGTAAATTACGGTATATGCCCTAATTATTGGCTGAATCAGTATAGACACTGCTATGTACCTTTACTTATCAAACAATTCAAAGGATGTTAGAGTATATTTGTAGGAGGAACGTTGCTATTGAATTCAATTAAATTGGACCTCTCCATATTGGAATTAAATAATCAGAATAAGAAATACCCTTAGTGATCAAGAAAGTAAGGAAGTGGATACTCTATGTAATACTTGGTTTCCTGTTATTGGGGACGGGCCTATACATAGCACTTCAGTTTTCCTCAGTGCAAAATTACCTCAAGGATAAGGCATTGGTATTAATATCAGAAAAATATCAAGCGGACTGGAGTATTGGTACGATTCAAATCGACTTTTTCGATGAAGTAGTACTAGAAGATATACTTTTTTTAGATCAGCAAAACGATACATTGCTCATGGCGAATCGTTTGCATGTGGATATAAGTTTATTCAGCATATTTTCAAAAAATATACATTTAGATCGTATAGAGATAGATGGGATGAATTCGAAACTCTACAATCTAGAAGGGGAACGAATGAATTATGAATTTTTATTTCCAACAGTGGAGTCTCAAGACCTAGCATTAGAACAAGATAGCGAGAGTAGTGCGTGGACTTACATGGTAGATCTTCTTCGATTGTCAGATGCTCGCATTTATTATAGAACAAACAGCCAGGAAATAGATTTTTCTACGTCCTTATTAAATGTAGAAATCGACGATTTTGATCTTTTGACTCAAAAACTAAATGTGGAAAATGTTCAAATTTCTAATGCAGCGGTCAAGATAGACTCTTACAATCAAGCTTCGAAGCAGGAACCTTTTGCTCTGCCTAATATGGGATGGAAAATTGATTTGCACCATTTAGAGATAGATGATTCCGATTTAAAAATGTTGTCGGATTCTCCGATTAAGAGTACTAATCTTCATTTATCTTTAAAGGATGTATTGTGGCAAGATTCATTGCTTAAAGTAGATGTGGAAAATGTAAAAGGCGATTTTCTAGATAATATCAATTTAAAGAATGCGCAAGGAGAAATCGTAATGATAGAAGATCAATTACAAATTAATAATCTAAAATTGGAAACTTCTAATGATGTAATCGCTGCCAACGCACTAACATATAATTTCAATACGCAAGGGGTTTCAGCTAATTCTTTAGTTTCTAAAATAGGAGATCAGACATTACGCAATTTTAGATCTTTCATTCCAAAGTCTATTCGTCTCATAAAGCAGACAGAACTTAATCTTGCAGCTGAAACTATCACCTACGATCAGACGGCCATGTCGGCACAAAATTTATTGGTAACTTATGGCAAGGCTATACAACTTAATGCAGATCTGAGTTTGACTAATTTAAGGAGTAGTGATATCGAAGTAAATGGCAATTTGAATCAAGCTAAATCGGATCTAGTCCTTTTGGATTTTATGTTGGATGATTTGAATATTCCAGATAGTCTATCTCAATTTAGAAATTTAAAACTTAGTGGCCTTCTAAGAGGTTCCAAGTCTAAGATGAATGTATCGCAGCTAGCGATCCAATTGGATGAAGTTTTTTCAGCTGAGCTAAGCGGCCTAATCAGTAATCTTAACGATAGCGATAAAGTATTTTTCGATGTTGCCTTCAGCGACATGAAAGCAGATATCGATCAACTGCCTATCCCTACCATAGAAGGATTAGCTCTAGATAGCTTAGGAATAGCAAATTTCGTCGGAGATGTTAGAGGAGGAGTGAATGCATTGGAGCTAAATGGCGAATTGCAATCTAATCTTGGTAATTTAGTGACAGCTATTAGATTGAATAATCTTCAAGATTTCGAGAATTTATCCTACCAAGGAAAAGTCGAAATGAAAGGATTCGATATAGGTACATTATTGCAACGCTCCGACTTAGATAAAATTAGTATTTCTTCTGAAGTGGATGGGGTAGGTGTAGACTTCGCAAATATGAATGCTAGAGTAAAGGGAACAATATCTGATTTCTCTTACAATGATTATAATTATGCGGATATAGATATTGATGCTTTTATATCGGATTCAAAAATTGATGGACATGTTGAGCTTGACGATTCGAATATAAAATTGAATTATGATGGCGTAATTTCGTTTGTAGATAGACAATCTATTTTTCAATTTGAAACTTTAATTGATACAGTCAACCTACAAGCCTTAGGATTTTATAATAAAGCGTTAAATCTGAAGGGTCTCATCAAGTCAGATTTGAGATTACCCTTAAGAAAAAACACCAAAGGTTACTTAGATATTTACAATCTTGAGATTGATAATTCTAAGGAAGTGTTTTATGAAGATAGCATATTAATGTCTGCAGTAAAATCTTCAGATTCGACTTATATAGATGTAAGGAGTGACTTCATGAGTTTAGATATTGATGGTCAGTTTGGAATTAGAGAATTACCCAAGGCCCTTATGTCTATGGCTGATCATTATATTAATTTAGATTCAGTGATGGTAGAAGATTATGAGAGTAAATCTGTCAAGATGATAGGAAGCATCAACACACTTAAGCCTCTAGATGTGATTTTAGCCAATACGTTAGTTCAATCAAAGCAGATCGATATGGATGTGGATTTTGATTTTACAAATTATCAGATAGAGGGAATGCTTACTGCGGATAGTTTATTCTATGATGAGTACTTCTCTCGAGAAACAAAAATTGATATTACTACTCAATCAAAAACACTCTCCGTAGATGTTTTGGCGAAGGATAATATAGCGAATAATGTAGAAATTCCAATTGTATCCTTGAAGAATTGTTTTAAGAATCAACAGTTATTTTCTACCTTATTGGCTAAAGATGATGATGCACTACCCAAACTCCGCTTTAGTACTATAATCGAAAATACAGATCGAGCATTAACCATCTCATTGGAAGATAGTCTGATTTTAAATAGTAAAGAATGGTCAGCTAGTAAGGATAACTTCATGGAGTTTTCGAATGATCGTATATATGTAAGTGAACTTACTTTAACAGATCAAAATGAATATTTGAAAGTTTATAGTTCGGATGAATCTGGACAGGATTTAATATTTGATTTTCGTAATTTTAATATAGGACAGTTTACTACATTATTAACAAGTGAGCCATCTAAGCTAGTAGGTAATATCGACGGAAAAGTGGAAATACGTAATATCACTTCCGATCTCTATTTTGTCGTAAATGCTCAAGTTGATGACATAACATACGATTCTACAGCTGTAGGAGAGTTGACAGTAAAAGCGGAAGATAATCCTATATCTGGAATAGTAGAGGCTAGTGTTAGTTTGAAAGGTCCGCGGAATGATATCATTGGCTCAGGTACTTATAATACCAATGATAGAGCTACAGATTTTGATGTTGATATCAATAATTTTCAGTTGATGCTTTTGGATCCTTTCCTCTCCGAAATCATGAAAGATAGTAAAGGAGATTTAGCGGGTCGATTGACCGTGGATGGTACTATAGATCGTCCGATTATTGACGGATCCGTTGTCTTAGATAAAGCAGTAACTACGATAGCAATAAACAATGCTCGGTATGCTATAGATAAACATAAGATAACATTTGACAATGATGCTATTGATATCGGTGTTTTAGATCTCTATGATACAAACGACAATGTTGCCTCTATTTCTGGTAAGATATATCATAATTTTTTAGAAGATATTAGACTAGATCTTGCTATCGATACAGATAAATTTATGTTTCTCAATACGCAACGAAGTGATAATCCAATATTTTTTGGAAAGTTAGTATTAGATATGGAAGGTACAATAATAGGACCTATCTCATTATTAGATGTAGACGTATCTGCTAAAACTCTAGAAAATACGCTTGTCACATTATCTCCACTTTCTAGTGAATCTTTCGTACTGGAAGAGCCTTTTATAACTTATGGTAAACCAGATCAAGATGATGATCAAACATCAGAATATTTATTAAAGTTGGCTAGAGCATTTCCTTTCAAGGTTAACCTATTGATGAATGTAACCAATGAGGCAGAGCTGAATATGGTTTTAGATCCAGTGACTGGAGACAAAATTGTCGGCAAAGGTAAAGGTGATCTTAGGATCGTAATCAATCCAGATGGAAACCAAGAAATCTATGGTACATACACAGTTAGTGAAGGCTCGTATAATTTTTCTTACGGTGATTTTGTATCTAAAGAGTTTAAAATAAATGAAGGAGGTACTGTAAAGTTTATAGGTGATCCATTAGGTGCAGTATTAGATATTGACGCTGTCTATAACGTATATACGACTACCTACGAACTTATCAAAAACGAGACATCTATCGATGATAGTGAATTGGAAGCTGCCAAGCGAAGAACGAATGTGGAAGTCTACTTAAGTCTTAATGGTAGTATCAACGCCCCTGTAATCAATTTAGATATAAAAGTGCCTGAGCTACAGTCCAGTAATTTGGTTTCTTCTATTGATCGCAAGCTTAACGAATTACGTAATGATGCCAATGAACTTAATAGTCAAGTTTTCGGATTGCTACTGTTCGATAGTTTTCTTCTTTCGGATAATGCCTCAGCAGGATTTGGAAGTATTGGAAATAATATTGCATTAAGTAGTGTCAGTAACTTAATTACAAACCAGCTTAATAAATTTGCTGATAAAGCCATAAAAGGAGTTGATGTCAATGTCAACTTTAACTCCTACGATTCCAGTTATGCTAATAATGGATCCGGAGGAAATGTAACAGAAATAGGATTAGAAGTGAGTAAGCGTTTATTTAATGAGAGATTAAAAATAAGTGCAGGTGGTAATTTGGATCTCGTTGGAGATGGCACTTCCGAGTCATACTCTTCTTTTATAGGAGACTTTGTGATTGAATATAAATTAACAGAGAGCGGAAATTATCGATTGAGAGTGTTTTCTAAAAGTAATTTTGATCGGATTGCTAGTGAAAACAATAATCGTAATGGAGTAAGTATTTTTTACAGTAAAACATTTGATTCTAAGACAGATGCTAAATAACAATGGTTTAAGTAAAGATGGCCTGCAACTGAGTTTCATACTTTTTATTGTGGTATTGTGCTCGAGTTGTAGTTTGACTAAAAGACTGGGAGATAAGGATCTTGTGTATATGGGCACCACTATAAATGTGTCCGATGAAGATAATGCGAAATCAGTGCAGAGTTTTGATAGCGAAATAAATGCGATACCACCCAAGGGTACACGGACTGGTATTGGAAATATTTATACAGGTTTATATAATATTTATGAGTCCACAGGAGATAAAGGATTTCGTCATTGGGTGAAGCATAAGTTAGGGGAGCAACCTGTCATTTATGAAGATAATATTGTAAAAACAGCCGAAGCCAAACTGAGCTACTATCTTAATGGTAAAGGATTTTTTAGCCATTCTGTAAGTTGTGATAGTGTACGTAAAGATCGAGAAGTAAATGTGAATTGTGCTATACGTTTGAATGATAGATATACCATCGATAGTATAATATTTCCAGTTGACTCTACTTATGCAGCTCTAAAATTAGATGATCGATTAAGGCGTGCCATCATAAAAGAAGGTGAATATTACGATAGAGCTAGATTAGATTTTGAGAGGAGTAGATTATCGGCAATGGCTGGAAATATCGGGTTCGCTGAATTTGGTTCTGATAATATCTATTACCATGTAGATACGGCTAAGAATAATCAAACCGTTGACATTTATACCCAATTACTTACACCTACCGATTCGACAGAGCATACAAGATATACAGTGGATCAAATAAATATTTATCCTAACTATACTTTAGATAAAAAGAATACGATTACACTTAATCGAAACGAAATTAGAGATGGCCTAATCGTACATGAGTATGATCATTATTTAGATCATGGACTATTGGATCGATTGATCTTAGAGCAACCAGGAAAATATTATAATAGAAGTCTTGAGCGGAAATCTGTGAATAGGTTGCTAGATCTTGGACTCTTTAGATTTATAAATGTGAATAACGAGATTTCTGGCTCAGGTAAAGAAGGTCACATAGTTCAAAATATCTTTCTTACACCAGAACGAATGCAAAGTATTTCTACGGAGTTAGAAGTAAATAATCGATCAGGCAATTTTTTTGGTATAGGGGCTATTACCAGTTACTCACACAAAAATGTTTTTCGTCACGCGGAGAAGTTGAAAATTTCTGCAAGTGGACAAGTGGAAGCCCAATTTGGAGATGAACTAAGTTTTATAAATAGTGCAGATGCCAATATTATCAGTTCTTTGACCTTCCCAAGATTTATAATACCCTTTATAAGTGTAAAAGAAAGCCTTAATTATATTCCCAGAACATCTGTAAGCTTACAATATAATTTTCAACGCCGAATTCAGTATTATACCTTCCAAGTAGCTACTTTAAAATTTGGGTATAAATGGAAAGAGACCGCTCGAAAAACGCACGAGTTTTATCCATTAAATATTAATCAAATTCGAGTCACCAATAAAACGACAGAATTTCAGGAGCTTTTAGATGGAAATCCGAGGTTAGGACGATCATTTCAAAACGTACTCGTAGCGGGTCTGCAATATTTTTTCACCTATTCTGATCAGTCAGGTACTGCCGATAGGAATTATAATTACTTCAGAGGAGAATTAGAGACTAGTGGAAACTTATTGGGAGTAGTAACCCAAGCCGATAATGAAGATCCTACGAGCATCATAGGGACTAAAATAGCGCAGTTTAGTAAGGTTACCTTGGAATACAAACATTACTTTCCAGCTGGAGATTCTGATATTGCGACACGAATTATTCTAGGTGGCGGTTTGGCATATGGTAATAGTTTTGAAATGCCATATCTTGAACAATATCTTATTGGAGGATCTAATAGTCTTAGAGCTTTTAGATTACGTGGAATCGGTCCGGGTAGCTTTTCTACAGACCCTATTACTCAAGGTGCCTTTGAACGACAATTTGTAGATCAGACTGGAGACATGAAAATAGAAATGAATATGGAATGGAGGTTTCCGCTATTCAGTTATTTAAAAGGAGCCTTGTTTACGGATATAGGTAATATCTGGTTGGTGGATAATGAAGATGTTCCAGAGGGTAATTTTGCATTCGATAGATTTTACAAGGAATTGGGTATTGGTACAGGTTTAGGATTTCGATTAGATTTCGATTTTTTTCTAATACGCATGGATATTGCATTTCCAATAAGGTCACCAAAATTTGAAGAAGGTTTTCGTTGGCGAATTAAAGAATTTGATTTGCTAGATAGTGATTGGAGATCTGAAAATCTTAGATATAATTTAGGAATTGGGTATCCTTTTTAGTCAGCCATTATCTTTTTTTAGAATACAGATACGCTTAACGATTAGCGATTAATTTATCCATTTGAGCGGCTAGTCCATAATGCTCGTTGACACTGTTTTTTCTAAGTACGTTAGACATCAGAGCTACCATATATTTTCTATTAAGGGTATCTTGCTTTTCTATAATCGCAACACTATTCATATAGTTGAATCTATTGCCAGCATATTTCTTTTTGATGAACCCTGGCTCATCCTTAAAGCTATATAAACTACCACTTTTAAAATATACGGCATCCTTTGCGATTGATCTGGAACCTGCATACCTTATTCTTCTATCTGTAAGATACATGAGTCTTTTTAATTCAAGTGATGAACGTTTATTAACCACCTTACCTTGTTCTAAAGCAAACATATACTTCATCATCCCTTTAGTACTACCGATACTGCCTCCCTGTCTGGGTACGTATCTTTCAGCTCCTCTTGTAAAAAATCCACCTAAGCGCCATTCATCTTCATCGATACCGATCTCTCTGAGTGGACAATTCATAATCTCCTCAGATAGATCTGATAGTATGTCTTTGTCTGTAGATTCGAAAACCGCATCCATTTCTTCGTAACTTGCGCAATCATAATACACATCCAAAGTATGCATTAAAATTGCTTCTCTCATCAAAATGCTTGCAGCGGCATTACTACTCTTGCTGCACATATGATCTAGCCATTCGTAAAGGGTAAACTCATCTTTCTCAACTATGTGTCGAGAGTAATACTTATCTTTTTTTATATCATAAAAAGGCACAGTATGATGATTAGGTACTGCCCACGGTCCTGCCTTTACTGTCTTAGTACATAGCACAGCTCTTATCATATCCCAATTATCACCATATATTCTTTCTAATTCATTAAATATTGCAATTGCTATAGCCAATTTTCCTACACTTCCAGGTTGATAACCAACATGATCTTTTCTGCTGGCATAAGTAATATTATTAGGGTCGGTAATATCCATGATAGACAATGAGTATTCGGGTTCTAATCTATCGAAGATTCTATCTATGGATTTTCGCATCATATCATTCTCTTCAGGCCACTTCAAGTTTTTTGTAAGTAAGTTTAGCTGGATATCTTCAAGCATCAGAAATGCTCCATCCTTTAACTTGCTATCGATAGTGGAATCCTGATATACTTTATACTGATACGCAAGCCTATTAATTCCAGTATACTTATAGCCATCTATAGGATAAGCATTCGCTGAAAGACATGCAATTATTATAAATAGGATAAAAAGAAAATATTTCATTTTTAGTGTTTAGTATCGTACTTGAATTTAATCTTATTGTTCATCCAAGGCTAAATATTTGTTTTCATATTGGGGATCTAAGTCAGTCAGATAGCTAGAACTAATAGCTGATTTATTTTCAACAAAAGGCCTCACTTGAAAAAGCCATATTTTATCATCTTTAATTCCTAATTCTATATCATATGGGCCATACTCACCAACGGTTTCGTCCATCTTTTTACTTATTCGATCGGCGATTTGTTTCAGCGCCAAAAGATCTTGATTTTCTAAAACTGGGTCTATAAATGTGGTATAGGCATAAGTCGAGCCTCCAGATGTAGGAATGGTTCGGTATTTTGTTTCACGACCTGGTGAGATCAATTCTGAGTATCCTTTATTATACACAATATAACTTTCAGCCGATTGACCTTCTACAGCGCCTCCTACTCCTTTTGAGAAAGAGATACTCATGTCCTCATCACTTCCTCGAGAGATTCCTTTAGTAATAATTACACCTGATTTATCTACATTGACGCTAGGTATAATAAGTATTGAGGGGTAAACATCTTCAGGATTTTCAAGATACTGTTGCCTCCATTGATAACTTCTGTCTGTGTATGGTGATGCCCACACTTGTTTAATGCCCTTGAGTATTTGGTCGCGATCTACGATATTAAAGAGAGTGAGATTGAGTCCAGCTCCAGTAAATTCTGGAAGATCTTCCATATTAGTATCACTCCGTAAAAATACAGGGATACTGCCGATGGATTTTCCGAAAATTTCTTTAAAATTATTTTCAAGATTACTTACCAATGATTTTTTCAAAGGCATCTCTTCAATCTTACTTCTAAGAAATTCTAATTCTTGTAATGTTATACATTCGATTTCATTAAGATCTACTCTTTCTAAAAGCATATTCTTTTCATTTCTGAATATGCGCTTTAAATACTGCCAGTAGCTTTCTCCGATTCCTGGAATGTTTTGCTCCATATGATCTTTGAATATGCCGAAAGGAATTATAACTCCTTCTACTACATTATCTGGAAATAGCACTTTAAGCTGACCAAGATTTGCTGCTTTAGGACCGCACCACTTTCCTGAAAAACTAGCATCGATCTTTGACATATTTAGAAGACTATCTGGGTCAAGTATTATTTTTTCTGTAGAGATAGTGATTCTGTCTTTTTGTCTTTTCTTTTTATCGAAAAGTTTCCGTTCAACATCATTCATATCTTTGATTAATTTCAATACTATGGTTCCTTTAGGTGATACTGCGTAGAAGACCTCCTCACCATTAAACTTTTGTAGATCTTTAAGTAGATCACCTGTGATCAAGGCATTAGGTATGGCCAAATTTCTGGCTAATAGTTGGACATGAGAAACAGGATTTCCTTCTTTTACATTTAATATACCAGCTACTGGCTTGAGATCAGCCGGTGGCCGATCAAATGCGTATATTTTGTTAGCATCTAATTCCATATTTTCAGTGATCTCTGTTAATACAGTGAGTACACCCTTCGCGATTCCTGGATTTAGTCCTTGAATACCTGAAACGTCGTTATCACCCATAATCATAGATGATGATTGCATTGTATTATTGAAAAGAGTATTGAGTTTTTCGACAGTCCGTCCCATAGGTAATACCAGACTGGATCTTATTTTGTCATCCGTAAATCCATACACCAATGGTTCAAATTCATTAAACCGTTGCAAAGGTTCTGCATATAATGACTGTACCATTTGAGTGGACCATTGTAGTATTTTTTGTGTGGCGAATCGATAATGATCTAAATGTTCCATACTTACTCTAGCTCCATAGAGCCAATCTATATCTTCTTTTACTTTAACATATTCCCATTGTTCTAAATATCCAGCTCCGTAAAGACCATCCGTGAGGTAGCATATTTTGTCTCTTATCTCAGACAAGGTGTGCGCTTCATAAATTGACAAATCTTGAATTAATATTTCTTCTAGGTGATTGCTCAAATCCAGCATTTTTACTCTCGCTTCGCGCCATTTGGTATCATATATATTATCTCTGATATCTTTTAATAATACACATGTAGCCATTGCTCTAATTCGTGCAGGTGAGTTTTCGTGATTTGCTGCAAAATCATCAATGGATTTTTTAATATCAGAATCTTTAGGTAGATATCGACTATAATCTTTGAGTTCGGACATATCGAAAGGAGTGTATAAAACCTCCATGTTGTCCACCAAATTATTTAGATAGTTAAGTTCTTCTGTATTTAAGATTGATGCATTTTTTTCTCTCCATTGTTTCACCCCAAGCAGATCACTTTTAGATGGGTTATTATGAATTTTAATTCGCCATTCCATAAAGGATAATTCTTGGTCTGCTAGTAATTTCGAATATGCTCTTACCTTCTGAGAAGTTCTGTTGTCTTCTCCATGTGGTACATCTTCGGCTGCAAGGCGTATCAATAAATAATTATCCCTTAATCTAGAATCACTATTAGTAGTCCACTCTAAAAATTCTTGACCCCATTCCTGTTCATCTTCGATTTGTTTGGCACCTCTATAATTTTTGGCTTGTTGCAAAATCCAGCCATTATCTGCCTCATAAAGAAAATTAGTGATTTGATATTGTTTGAGTCGACTGTTTTGATTTTTAGCATCCCAGAATTGATCATACTCTTCTCCGGTTAGAATTTGATCCAAGAAGATATGTTCTTTTTCAGCTAAAGCTGTGATCTTATCTTTATACCTAGCATGTTGAACTCCTTTTAAAGGCTCTGGACAGGGATCTCGAGCTTCTCTTACCGTACCATCCTCACAAAACCATTTAATATCCTTATATGGTCCCCTTTTATCTTCTTTAAGTTCTCGTAAATATTCTTGATTTATATTTTGTGCATAAGTGATATGAAATGTACACCAGCTGAGAAATGAAATAATAGCTGATCGTATTAAAATTTGTTTTAGATGCATAGGGTCATGATATTGTAAGTTTCTAACTCTTCTATTTTTTTAATGTTCGAAAAGAAACATTTTACATCTTGAAATTTCATGTAAAATCTTTGCCATCGGAAATAATAAATATAAGTCCAAATAACGGTGATAAGTATTCTCAAAGTCTAATATGGTCATAAAAGTCTAAATCACAGCTTCTTACACTTAGCTAACTTTTCCTTATTCCTACAAAGTTTAGATCAGAGGTAGCTCAGTGTAGAAAGATTTTATAAGTGATCAGTAAACTGGTTTAACGTAGTGTTAACTGCTTAATATCAATAAGTTACGTACTTTTGTGCGATGATTATAGCGGTTAGGAAAATTTTGTTTAGTGTGATCTTGTTCTCAGCATTTAGTATATATGTAAGCGGGCAAAAGGAGGTAGATGTGAAAGAAGCTTTGCCTTACCCAAGTGAATTATACGGTGAAATCAATGATAAGATTGATCGAGGGTTGCAGTATGCTCTCAATGAGGTAGTTTACAATAATAAGAAGTGGAAAAAATTAGTAAGCCAAAAGAGAATGGCTGTAGGTTTAGTGGATCTAAGGGATATGGGCAATCCCAAATATGCTGCGATCAATGGAGAGCATATGATGTATGCAGCCAGTTTACCCAAGATAGCTGTATTGCTTACTGCGATGGTGGCCGTCAAGGAGAATTGTCTCAATTATGATGCTGCTTTAAAAAAGGATCTACGTCTAATGATAGCTAAGTCAAATAATGCAGCAACTACACGAGTCATAGAACGACTTGGATTCGATAAGATAGCTTCTGTCATGAGAGATCCAAAGTATAATCTTTATGATATTGCAGAAGGTGGAGGCTTGTGGGTCGGAAAGAAATATGCGAAATCAGGGAAAAGAAAGCCTGATCCATTAAAGGGTTTAAGTCATGCTGCGACCGTAGAACAAGTGTGTAGATTTTATACGCTTCTGGCTTATGGTAAACTTATAGATGATTACTATAGTCGTGAAATGATGTCCTACTTAATAGATCCTCAGCTGCATCATAAGTTCGTCAACACTTTAGATAAGGTTGCACCTAATGCAGATGTTTACCGTAAATCAGGATCATGGAGAACATTCCATTCCGATAGTGTTTTAGTATTTGGTGAGGATGGACGAAAGTATATTTTGGTAGCACTTATCAATGATGCTCAAGGATCCAAAATATGTAGAAATTTAGTTACAGCTGCGGAAAAAGTATTAGGATTGAAAGATGAAGCACAATTACCTAATACGGACAATAAATCTTCTAGAACTCCTGTATTGACTTCTACAGGAAGAGAGTTGCCTTAAGGGTTTCCTTCAGTTTTTTATCAGGATATTTCGAGAGTATTTTTTTTATCTGATGGATATTTTTGACTTTGAGACCTATGCCCTCTAATGCAGCAGGTTCAAAGTTTTTTTGAGTAACCAATTCGAGGGTAGGAATTAGTTGCCTTCTTATTCGGTAAGTCAATATTCCATCAAGATAATCTAGCGCCTTATCTTTTCTATTAGATTTTATAGCGTTATAGATTACACCAATATCGTTACGTTGTGTAATTATGGCAAGATATATAAATACGTGTAAGATACTTGCATTCAGCTGCCTGTTGATTCCGCGATCTATTTTGCCCAGCTGGTGCTTATAATTTATATCATCACTATTTTTATATTCTTGCAGTAAAATAGATTTGCACATAGATAGATTTCTCATAGATCTAATTTCTCTTATAAGTCTTATATGGTTTTTACGTTTATTAAAGTTTAAATGAGGAAATTTTTTCCGAAGGATATTGATGGTTTTTAATACGGCGCGGCGTACTCTTAGATTTTTAGCGTCTAGGAGTTTGAAAAGGAAGTTGAGATGTTTTTGACTATCAATGTATTGAAATACTGGTAGATAGTTGACCAATGCTTTTTGATCTTCAAATATTAAGATACTTGCTTTATAAAGAAATCGTTTTGGATATTGCGCTATGGCTTTATGTAAAGTTTTTCTATTGCCTTCATTGACATTATCGTATTTAAGATCTACAAATAGCGCTGGAGGATGACCATATCCTATCGATCTTATGGCTTCTTTTTGTATATCTGGATCAAAGCTATGGTAAAGAGCAGATCTTACTAAATGATATTTTTGTTTATATCTACTTTTGGTTATCGCTCTAAATATTTGTCCGATGTATTTTACATTGGCTTCGTTATTTTCATGAAAACTGATTCTATTATAACTTTCATCGATACGGTCATACAGTTGATATATCTCTTTTTGTCGTGCATTATTTTCAATCGATTCAGCGAGTGCTGCTGTAATTAATGTGTATTGATAGTCTGTAGTATTAGCATAAATTAAATTTACTTCTTTAGGTGATTTAGCCATCATAATCAAAGAGTAATAAATAGCTTTTCTTACTTGTATAGAAGGATCATCCAAATGTCGCATCAAGGTTTGTCTCGCTTCATGTCGATAATCTTTTGCAAGTTTTAATATGGCAGATTTTCTCACTAAAACATCATCACTATTAATAAGATCTAGTAAAATCGCCTTAGGATCTTTGCCTCGACTAATACTATTTAGAATGATTTCGTTAATGTAAATTTTCTTTGATTGAGGGCTTAGACTTTCATTCTCTACCATGGGCTGACTCTCACCCTTTACCATAAGTGATAGCTGGTGCGTATAGGTGATTTTGGATTTAAATATAAAATATATCCAAATCATAGTTACTGTAATCGTGAGGGCCATGATATATTGTAAAGGTAGATCAAGTTGATTGACGATAAAATAAATAAGTATGCCAGCAGTACCAGTAGCCAGACTATCTACTACGACATCTACTAATGTTTTAGCTTTATTTCGAAGTGATGGAGCTAATGGCATTATATTGATTTCGGTAGCCGTTTTATACACGCTTTGCTTAAGACTGCCTTCAATACACTTTAATGCAATAGCAAATCCTAATAGGGGAAATATTATAAAACATATTCCAACAATCAATAGAAGAATAGGCATTATAGACATACTTTTCGATACGCCCAATCGGTCTATTATTTTGCTTACTACAAATAACTGAAGAAGCAATCCAAACATATTTATATTCGAAAACCAAAAACCTAAAAAAGAAGTCAGTTCATCAGAAGTTTTTATACTATTAATTGCGACAAAATTAAATTGATAATCTACTAATTTGGATACAATGACACCCAAACCAATAATCAATGAAATATGCAATACATGTTTATTTCTTACCGCACTAATATTAGCAGAAGTACTAGAACTAGTAGAAATATTATTTTGTCCCTCATCAGAATCTTGGCTGTAGTGGTAATTTAGTAAATACATAATATATCCACTAAATAATAAGAGAATTGCCGAAATTATGACTAATCCAGCACTACCTACTAAGGGTACGAGTATGCTTGTGAAATAACCACCAAATACGCCACCTGCTATTGCTCCGGAACCTATATATGCATAGATCCTTTTGGCGTCTCTGATCGTTAATAATGATTGACAATACTGATAAAAATATGTGATTGTTACTAAGGCGAATAACGATATATAAATGTACAGCAATATGCTCATCCATCCAGATAGTACTTCTAGATACAAAGAAATTCCTACAGCACATAAGGTGACAATGTTTGCTGCATGATTAATTCCTATAGTTTTTATAAGAGATTTATTGACGGAGAAACGGCTTACGACATTATGGACAATAACAGCACTGATGGCTATTAATACATAAGCTAATGGCATAATAGTAATACCGTGATAAGACAGCATGTTACTCGTAAATACGGGCTTTAGTATAAGCAGTATACTTATAAGTGTAAAAGCATTGATCTGAAGTAAAATAACTTTTCTTCTCTCTCCTTTACGCAGA
The DNA here is from genome assembly GCA_937927575.1 of uncultured Saprospiraceae bacterium. Lineage (GTDB taxonomy): Bacteria > Bacteroidota > Bacteroidia > Chitinophagales > Saprospiraceae > UBA1994. The sequence goes on from CALBEE010000028.1 coordinate 46,056, forward strand.
TCAAAATGCCTATCGAGAAGCAAATCAAGATAATTATATGATTTTTCTAAAATGTCCAATTAATTCATATTTCTGGATAATATAATTATACTATATATGTGTTGTAAAGTATAGCTACCTATTGCAGCAGTGAGCTCAATATTCCACTAGAAATGCTCACAACTCCAGCTAATATTAGCGACCACCAAAAATTTTTGATCTTTAATCCTGCGACAAACCAATCCGCAACTTGAATTAATATTGCATTCAAAAGCCATGTAAAGATGCTAAGTGAAAGAATGCCTAGAGTAACTATTTTTAAAAATGTACCTAATGTGAAATCTAATATTCCAACAACTATAGCTAGTATGATACACTGAAAGAAATTCTTGATAGTAACGCCTGGTAATATCTTCGCTCCAATAAAAAATGCAGTAGCCGTAATAAGTATATTTAATATAGTTTCCATTTAATGATTTTTAGGTTGTAGTTGAAAATGTATAAAGATAGCATGGTGATCTGATCCCATACTATCTAAAATAGAATATTCTATTAACTCAAAGTCAGGAGTGCAATATATATGATCTAAAGGGAATTTTATTGGCGAGTAAGCTGGGAAAGTAGCAAACATACCTCGACCTACTCTAGGGTCTTTCATGTTGGTTATCTTTCTAAATGTTGAGGAAGTGTCACTCCACGCTACTTCATTTAAGTCGCCTAGTAAAAGATGTGATTCATCTTTCGATTTTGTACTCAAATAACTTGCTGCAGCTAAAATTTCTTCATCTTTTTTCACAGATGTACTTCGCTCTCCCCATATTGGCGGTTCTGGATGCAAACCCATAAGTCGAACTACTTTATGACCAATAGTAAACATTACTTCTACAGAAGGAATTTCATTATATATCAAATATTGTATTTGGGAACTAGTAAATGGTATCCTACTCAATAATAGTAGACCATAAGTATCTTCTCTAATGGCTTTGACGTGATAAGGGTAGGTATCATGTAATGCATTGAGGCCTTTGTCCCATTTATCATTTGTTTCTAACAGTAATATGATGTCAGGATCCTTTTTTCTTATAGATGCTATCAATAATTCGATTTTATCATTAGGCTGATAGACATTAAATACGAAGATCTTAACTTGATGATTAGGTAATTCCTTGGACGCATTTCTTATCTCAATATTAGAGAGTACAGTATAAGGCCAAATTGACTTCAAACAGATCGAAATACTCAAAATCAAGCTTGAGATCAAGAAAATTTTCCAATAATCAAAAGGTAACACTGCGATTACTGCGATTAAGCAAATTAGATTTATTACTAGATACAATGGACGTAGATTCATCTGACCACGAATAATCCAGTGAGGATTACTCCAAATAGGTAGCAGCGATCCTACTACACTAAATATGGACAATATGAGTATGGCGACTTTCATCTTAGTTCGTGTAAATACGAAACTTCCAAAAGTATCTTATGTTCGAATTGGAAACTTCATGAGGATATAATATTTAATCAGAATGAACATTTGCCTTAACATTCAAGTACGGTAAGAAATTAAAATTGCAGATCCATATGAATAAGATAATAGGTACTATACTCATCATACTAGCTTGCGGCTTAGGCTATTTTGGTATAAGCAAAGTGACTAATAGCGAAGCATCAGTTGAAATAGTAGGAGTAGAATTATCTGCCACCGATGAGGATCGTAAAACCACAGGCTTCATCTTTATCGGTATAGCTGTGATAGGGCTGATTGGTGGAATAAGTATGTTAGGTCGCAAAGAGTAAAACAAATAATTATTTAATCATAAAAAAAATAATGATGAATATTACGATAGAAGCACCGTTTGAGGTGATACCAGCAAAAGAGCAATATTTCAGATCAAGCCTAAATGAATTAGGTGATTATCTAAGTGGAATTACGCAGATCAACCTATTTTTTAAAACTGGTGAAGGCACAGGACAAGAAGATGTTCTGGCTGAGATAAGAGTTAGGATTCCTGGGAAAGATATTTTTGTAGAAGATTTTGGATCTAATGATATGGTAGCTTTTGAGAAAGCGTATGACTCAGTAAAGCGACAAGTAAAGAAAAGGAATGATAAAAACAACGATCATAGATCTAACGTGAAAGAACTAAATAATTTGGTTCATGATAATGTATCAGATTTCAAAATGATTTCTCCTTTATTAGATCAACCTTTTACTAAATAATTAAAATGTAATGAGCATGGAGATGAAAACAACATTAGACTATAATTTATTTAAAGAGATAAATGTAGGTGCTAACCTACTTAAGAATAGAGTAGTGATGGCTCCACTGACTAGATGCAGAGCGATTGATCATATGCCCAATGATCTTATGGCTACTTATTACAGCCAGAGAGCAGGAGCAGGTTTGATCATTACTGAAGGCACTTCACCAAGTATTAATGGTTTGGGTTATGCTAGGATGCCAGGAATAATCAATTCGGATATGGCATCGGCGTGGCAACCTACTGCAAGAAAAGTACACGATATGGGAGGTAAAATATTTATGCAACTAATGCATTCAGGTCGAGTATCTCATCCAGAAAATCTGCCTAAGGAAGCTAGAATATTAGCGCCTTCATCGGTTAAACTGAATAGCACAAAAATGCATGTCGATGGTAAGGGTGACTTAGAAATCCCTGCTCCAGTGGCAATGACAATTGCAGATATCGAAGATAGTATCGAAGAATTTAGACTTGCAGCGCAGCGCGCTATAGACAATGGTTTTGATGGTGTGGAAATTCATGGAGCCAATGGATATTTAATCGATCAATTTACTAATAAAGCTTCTAATAAAAGAACAGATGAATATGGCGGATCAATCCAAAATAGATCAAGATTTTTGTTAGACGTGGTTACGGCTGTAAAAAATCAAATTGGTGCAGAAAGGGTAGGAGTACGATTGTCTCCGTTTGGAGTTATGAATGAAATGGAAATCTACGATGAAATGGAGAGTGATTTTGTTTACATTGCTACACAGCTTAATCGATTAGATGTAGCATATATTCATTTAGCAGATCATTCCTCCATGGGTGCGCCAGATGTACCAAACTCTATCAAGTCTAAAATTCGTACTGTATTTAATAACGCTATAATTCTCTGTGGTGGTTATAATAAAGAAACTGCGGAGAGAGATATTAGTAAAGGACTCTGCGACTTGGTAGCTTTTGGCAGGCCGTATATTGCTAACCCAGATTTAGCAGGTAGAATGGCAGAAAATGCAAGATTAGCAATTCCTGATACAGATACCTTTTATACTCCAGACGAGAAAGGATATATTGATTATCCTTATCTCAAAGTAGAATCGATCTCAATTTGATGGTCAGTTAATTCAAAACGATTTTTTCAACGTTGAAAAAATCGTTTTGAATTTAATATTGATGAAAAGAAAAAAAATTATGACAGAACAAAATTTAAATATTGATTTAGAAAGCCTCCCAGACCTATTAGAAATGAATAATCAAGCCATAGAAATCATAACAAAGTCTACAGCTAAAGCTTCGGCGGCAGCTGCTATTCCATTACCCCTAGTAGATATTGGGGGTATCACATATGTACAAATTAGAATGGTGAAAAAGCTAGCCGCTATATACGGTGTAGATACAGAGTCTACAGAAAAATTATTGTTATCTACTGTAGTGTCTTCCATTTGTGCAGCATTGATTAGTGAAGCTATTACTAGTTTGACCGCCTCTACCAAATTGGAAAAAGTAATAGGCGAATCATTAATAAAAGCCTCCATAGCAGGAATAATAACCACGATCACTGGAGAAGTATACACAGAGCATTTCGCTAAAGGTGGAAACTTGCAGGATATTAATCTGGATACGTATATTGATTATGCTAAAAATCAATTAAGTTCTGAAAGATTTTCTACGGAGGCCTTAAGTGCCAAAATGATTGATACAGTAATGAATAAGTTTTCCTTATAATCCATTTTTGATCGATAGAAGGTAAAATCGAAAAAGAATGAAGTGGACGGAATTTTTAAATGAGCTTCAAGCACATGATTTTGTTCTAAGTTCTATTATCAATTGGATTTATATAGGTAATAAAACTACTATTTCAAATATAATGAGTATCATTACACTTTAACACCAATTCTTAGGCGAGTATATTAATCAATCTAATTAGTTCGAGGCGTATTTTTAAGTTTACCTCTTACATTATTTTTTAAAGCTCTTCGCCACAATTGTCATACTTATATTTTTTTTGGCTATTCAACCAGCTTTGCCTTTGTCCATATCTTACGTGCTATTATATGGTAATAAAAATAGTATGAAAAACTCTCGAAAACTTTACGTGTCTAGATCGATCATTCCAGATATTCGGTTCCATGGATACCCACTTTCATCGGATTTGTACAAAGTGACTAGACTACAGAATGATATAAAATATTATGAAGTGGACGAAGAAAAATTACTTCTAAAATTAGAAGCCATGTTGGCATTATTAGACCATCATTTATAAAAAAATCAAGTAATAGAAGTGATTCTGTTTAGCTCAACAACAACCAATTATTTGATATAGACAGTTTTGATGTTAACAAATTCTCTAATCCCATAATAACTGAGTTCTCTACCATAGCCACTATTATTAATGCCGCCAAATGGTAATCTTGGATCAGATTTCACATATTGATTTACAAAACAAGAGCCCGCTTCGATTTCATTTTTGGCAATATTTTCACCCTTTGCTAAGTCTTGCGTAAAAATACAAGAGCCTAATCCAAAGCTAGTATCATTAGCTACTCTAATCGCTTCACTTTCGTTTTTAACTTTTATTACAGAAGCAACTGGACCAAATATTTCATCACTATAAGCAGGCATTCCGGGCTTTACATTGGTTAGAATGGTAGGTGGATAAAAAGCACCTTCACCTTCAGGAATGTGACCACCGAGTATTAAACTCGCACCTTGGTTTACACTCTGTACGACTTGCTCATGAACTTCATCGCGCAAATCATGTCTAGCCATAGGGCCAAGATCTACGGCTTGCATGGGATCACCCATTATGGCTTTTTCCATTTCTTCAGTAAAGAAGGTTACAAAAGTTTCATAGACCGCTTCAACCACTATAAACCTTTTAGCACCAATGCAGCTCTGTCCAGCGTTAAGCAATCGAGATTCTTTGCATTGCTGAGCAGCATGAATAAGATCTGCATCTTCTAGTATAATGTAAGGGTCAGAGCCACCTAATTCCAAAACGGTCTTTTTTATATTACTACCACATTGACTTGCTACAGCCGCTCCAGCAGCCTCACTACCAGTAAGAGTAGCAGCCTTTATTTTATTATTATTAAGTATGGTCTCTACTTGTTTAGTTTCTATCAGTAAAGTAGTAAAACAACCTTGTTCAAATCCTGCATCTTTAAATACTTCCTCAATATATAAGGCACACTGTGGCACGTTGGAAGCATGTTTTAGAAGACACACATTGCCTGCCATTAAGGCTGGAGCCGCAAACCGAAAAACTTGCCACATTGGGTAGTTCCACGGCATGACGGCAAGTACAATACCCAGTGGTCTGTAACAAATCATACTTTTACTAGCTTCGGTATTTATTATTTCATCTGCTAAAAACTTTTCCGCATTCTCAGCATAATAACGACATACCCATGCACATTTTTCTATTTCTGCTTTAGCAGAATTTATTGGCTTGCCCATTTCTTGCGTTATGGCTTCGGCATATTGATCTACTCTATCTTCTAGTAATTTTGCCGCTTTGATCATTAAACTTGCTCTATCAGAAAATGAAGTTTTTCGAAATTTATTGTAAACCTCATTTGCGCTTTCTATAATTGTGTTTACATCTTGATCAGAATGTAAAGTATGCGTTCGTATCACTTTATTGGTAGCTGGATTAGTTGATTCTATTTGTGGCATTTTATTTACTTTTTTTTGAGTCAAAATATTGAGAGAGCGAGTCAGTAAGTGTTTCATTCACTTCAGTGCTTATCGGTACTTCTATTACTGATAATTTATTACCGGAAATGGAATTTGCTAGTATATTTTTAAAATCTGCGATATTTTTCGGCTTGTATCCATCTATACCAAAACTTTCTGCGAGCTGTACAAAGTTGGGATTGCCCAATTTGGTACCAAAAGATTTGTCTTCACTCATTTCTTGCTTCCATGTGATCAAACCATAATTATTATCATTGAGTATAATGAAGGTGCAAGAAATGCCTAATCTTTTAGCAGTTTCTAATTCTTGAATATTCATCATGGCCCCTCCGTCACCCATAAGACATACAACGGGTCTATGTGAATCTACAAGATTTGCAGCGATCCCTCCAGGAAGTGCGATACCCATTGTAGCTAATCCATTCGAGATGATACATCCATTAGGTATGTAAGTCTTGAAATTTCTAGCGATCCACATTTTGTGACTTCCGACATCACTGATGAGTAAGCCATTGTCAGGAAGTATGTCGCGTATAGCATTGATTACTCCAGGCGCATTAAATTCAGTGGAATCGTCATCCAATGTAAAAGACTGAATGGATTCTGAAATTAAAGACCTAGTGCTTAATGTAAAATCTAAATAAGCTGTAATGCCTTGCATTCCATTTGTAATCTCTTGTAAAGTGGTAGTGAGATCACCCAATACTTCTATCTCTGGATTGTAATGTAAATCCACTTCTGCTGATTCCAAGTCGATATGTATAATTCTCTTTTTGCCTTGTGGATTCCATATGGCTGGATCATGTTCTACTATATCAAAGCCGATACAGATAATCAGATCAGCAGCCTCAGTAGCTTCAATCACATAATCTTTGAACCCCAAACCTATGGACCCTAAGGATAATGGATGGCGATCACTAATCGCACCTTTACCCATAAAAGTACATGACACAGGTATTTGAAATTGAGTTGAAAATTCTGTTAGGGCTTCACTCGCTTCAGTGCGTATGACACCGTTTCCGGCTATGATTAAAGGTTTTTTCGATTGTTTTAATAGTTGGATGGCAAGACTAATAGCTTGGCTGTCTGGAGCAGGTCTTCTGACTGAATAGTTTTTTAGGACAGGGATAGATTCATTCAATTGTCTTGAAGCAATATTTTCAGGAAACTCTATATGTGTAGCCCCAGGTTTTTCTGCTTCTGCTACTTTAAAAGCTTTTCTCACGATCTCAGGAATGACTTCTACATCTTGAATATGGGCGTTCCATTTGGTTATTGGATTTAGCATTTTAGTCACATCAATAATTTGATGACTTTCGCGATGTAGTCTATTTGTGCTGCCTTGTCCAGTGATAGCGACTAATGGTGCTCTATCAAGATACGCATCGGCAATCGCTGTAATTAGATTAGTGGCACCTGGGCCTAATGTGGCGAGACACACACCTGCCTTACCAGTAAGCCTTCCCCATACATCCGCCATGAAAGCCGCTCCCTGTTCATGTCGAGTCGGAATAAATATTATATCGGAGTTTTCAAGGGCGAATAGAAAATCTTCATTCTCTTCTCCTGGCACGCCAAAAATATACTTGACTTTTTCTTCTTCCAAGCATTGAATCATTAATTGTGCGGCGTTCATAGGATAGAATTTAGTTCTATACCTTTACTTTTTTTAGACCTTCAGTGTTCGTTTGTAATGGAGTATTTTTATAGTTTTTTATTTCAATGATATCACCAGGTAAATTTATTCCAGCGGCTTCTAAGGCATTTAAGGCATTCTTCATAGCTTGAGATTGTATTTCTGTTCCGCTATGATTTTTATCAAAAGTATCTAGCCAATATTGTACAGTGATGTTAATGGTACTCGCACCCAATTCACTGATTAAAGTCTTTGGGGGCTTCTCATCTAGTAAAATACCGGGAACATTTGATATGGATGTAATAATTATCTTACGAGCTTTGTCAATGTCAGTTCCATAATCAAGTCCGATAGAAAAACTTTTTCTGAGAAATCCGTCAATGGTGTAATTGTATAATGGGTTTTTAATAATTTGACCATTAGGTACAAAGACATCTTTCCCATCGAAGGTTTTAATATGTGTATCTCTGAGACTCATCTCAGTAATGGTTCCTTCAACGCTACCTGTCAAGACGGTATCACCAATACGAAAAGGTCTATTAAAAGCCATAATTACACCAGCAAGAAAGTTTTCAGCGATATCTTTAAATGCGAAGCCAATCACAACTGATGAAATCGTTGCAGCGCCAAGTACACTACTAGCTATTCCAGATTGGCCTATGATATATAAAAATAAAAGTAGTCCGATAATGACATTGATAATCCTAAAAATACTATCTATAAACCCTACGAGTAATCTGTCGTCTGCCTTTTCTAACATATATTTTACAGATCGCTTACGGACGTAGCGTAATATACTTAGTAAAGTAAAGACTATGATAAAAGCCAAAGCTAATTTGGGTATGATAGCAATTATATTATCATAGTAGCTTGCAATTTGGATTTTGAGATCATTTATTATTTCCATAAAGTAAATAAGGTTTAATTAAGTCGTAGCACAACAAGTACCTGATAACTGTGATCAGGTTTAAATAAAAAAAATCTATTAAGCACTCATGCCTTTAACGATCTTTTAAGGATACGCCATCTACTACAAAAGATAAGCCGTGCTGTCCTTGAGTAGTAATCATCACGGCTTGGAAAATCGGTTTTGTATCCTTGTCAGCTCCCCATGTTACAATAAAGTTGGCACCAGATCCTCCACTAGAATCGCTTCTGTCGATTACATAATCAATGGATTGCATTGGTTTCAATAATAATGTTCTGTCTAGATAAGATCTTACTAACTTTCCGCTAGTGTCATAATAATCTATTGAACTTATGTAAGTATTTTCTGTAAGACTGGTATTTCTAATGCTCAGAGTAGCAGTGAGTAATACCGAGCTCAACTTTGATTCTGCATAGATATCAGAATAGATAGGCACATATACAGTATCGTGATATGCTAAGGCAATATCATCTATGTATGAAAGATTTGCATCTAAAATATCCTCTCCTGTCGTATTCAGATTTGGATCATTTTGAATGCAAGATGTAAGTATAGTCATCATTGCTAAGACTAATATCAACCAATTTCCATTCATAGATTAGATTTTTTGACTATTGTAAAAATTGCAAGCTAATATTTTTTTGATGTAAAAATTCAATATACAGTAGTTTGAATTTTTTTACTAAGATAGTATCCCATTAATGATAACATCCATAATTAGTTAAGCAGGTATAGAATTAAATTCTTCTCGTAACGCAACTAGGTTATTGAGCTCTAATTGGATTGTAGTTTTTTGTTTAATTAGATTATTTTTTAATTCGGGTTGAATTTCCATTTCTTGGAGTACACTATCGTATTCGCTGATTAATGTCGTTGCCCCTCGTTCGATTTCATCTACTATTGTTTGGAATTCATTATTGCTACCACTAATTTTCATATCTATCATTGCTCTATGTAATTGACCGAGATAGCTTGTTCTAACTTCCGCATCACCGCCCATTGCCGCAATATGTCCTTCTAGTAATTTATGCATTTCGTTTCTTTCGGAAGCATATCTTTCGCACCACTCCTTGAGCGCATGATTACTAGTAAGTTTTGCTATTTCTAAATATGCCTTTTCGGCATCGGTTAGCCTAATGACTAATAATTGCAGAGCGTCTCTTACGGTATTCGTTTTCATATTATTTATTTTTCTTAAAGTAAAATTTCTATGAAGAGTACTCTGAAAGATTCACATTTGTTCGATTATTCTTCTTCTACATTAGGATAGATATCTTGGATAAGATTCCAGTTAGACGAAACTAATGAGCCCAGCAATTCTATCAAATTATCCAATGTTGCATACAGTTCTTTATTATTAGCATAACTATCTTCTTCTTTTTTCATCTCATAGAGTGTCTTGTAGCCTTCGTATACCTTTGTCATCTCGTTAGTCTGTTGTACGAATGAATCCATTTGTTGACCTATGTAGGAGTCTATTGGTCCTTGGTCAGATTCGTTGACATGCAATGATTCTCTAGGAGATTCTGAGAGCTTAGTTTCTAGCATATCGTTGGGTTCTACATTGAAATAGATACAAGTTTCTATAAACTTTGCGACTTTCGGTTCTACAAGACCGGATTCGTAACTCGCAATGTTATTTCTTGACATACCCAGTAACTCTGCTAATTTGGTTTGACTTAAACCTTGCATTCTTCTCAAAAACTTTAGATTCATACCAAAATATGTCGGTTTTGGTATTTTCTTGGTTTTTTTATTCTCAAGCATCTTTATTTTTTTTAAATTCGATTACAAATCGCACGATAATTGATATATGTTCTTTGAATTTGATTAATAAATGAACAATATGAGGGTGCGATGAGTATGGAAGTCGATTTAACATTTATCTTATGAGCAACACACCAACAAATCAAGGCATATTATCACAAAATGTGAAATTTTTAAGAAAGAAGCATAGTATGTCTCAAGAAGATCTTGCAACTCGGCTAAACATAAAGAGATCCAATGTAGCGGCATATGAGAGTAAAAACGTTGAGCCTCGACTAAGAATAGTCCTTGAAATAGCACGCATCTTTAATATTAGTATAGATGCTTTAGTATCACAGCGTCTATCAGAGAATGATAATTATGAAAGTTTTTCTAATAATTCAGTTACGGCGCCTGCAGAGAACGAACTTAATATTGATAAGGATAGTGACCAGATGCAATCTTTTATTCAGAAATCAATTAAGATCAGAAAGATCTTAGAAGGTTTCAAGGCCTTCTACACTATGAAAAAGAATAATATAAAAGATATGACAGATGATAAAGAACGAGTCATATTCGACATTGATAATTTTGTTAATCTGATGGAACACCTATTATCGTATAATGAAAAGGTGATCAAAGCAATAGGTAATAAGACTATATTGAAATAAAATTTGTGATAATTTTGCACAATACCAAGTAATTCAAACCCATTGTCCTCTCGGCAATGGGTTTTTTAATTTCAAAATTGTGGAATAATGATCTTTTTATCTTGTATTGTTGAAATATAACACAGTTTGTTCTAGCTCTGTGATGGATGTTGAAAATATTTCTAGAATCTGTACTATGATGTAATTCGTTGAAAATCAACTGTCTACGATTTATTAGTGAAAATAAATCACACTTTATCATATTAAAATGAGTTTTAAATGAACATTAAAGGGTTTTATGTGGTTATAATAATCAAACGCACAAAATTCTACAATTATGACACAGATACAATTTGAATTCTACTACAACGAAAATTATTCGGCACTTAAAAATTTTGCTAAGAAATTGACCAGGAATGAAGTAGACGCTGAAGATCTCGTTCAAGAGACTGCAATCAAAGCCTACCGTGGCATGAATACTTTTAATGTAGGAACGAGTTTCAAGAGTTGGGCTTTTACAATTCTAAAAAATACATTTATTACTAAATACAATAAGCGTAAGAAAAAGGGAGTAGTAAACAAACCTATCGAGGATTTTACTTTTGCTTTAGAATGTAAACATGCGCTGGATAATGATGCTCTATCCAAAATAAGAGTAAAGGAAATCAAGAAATGCATCGATCAATTAAGTTATAAAAGTAAGTTACCTTTTATGATGCACGTGGAGGGATTTCAATATAATGAAATTGCAGACACTTTGAGTATCCCTGTAGGAACAGTGAAAAGTCGAATAAACTTTGCCAGACAAAAACTTAAGCAGGTACTAGTGGATAAAGGTTTGGCGGCATAATTTTAAGTTGAAAGCGAACAACTTAAATCATTTTAGAGTATCATAATTGACACATTATTTTTTAACATTTTAAACGACACTATATAAATATGAATAAGCAGAAGAATAGAAACAATGCACTTTTATTATTATCAGGAGCAATAGTAGGAGCCGCGGCAACTTATTACCTGAATACACCTAAGGGAAAGCAACTTACTAAATCTGTAATAGACACAACTAAAAAGACTGGAGCTTCTATTGCTGATACGGCTAATCAAATGACTGAATCTTTCAGAGAAAGAACTAATGATATTATGTCGGCGGCCGGTAGTAGTATGAATACTATAAAAAATAAAGTGAGCCACAAGACAGAGGATGTTTTGTCTGAAGCAGAAAATCAGTTAGATGACCTGGCGATTGGTGCTTCGAAAGCTAGAAAAGCAATTAAAAATGGCTCGTTGTCATAAGGGACTATGGAGTGGTAAGATCAGTCAAAAAGCTTACTACTCATATCTCAATAAAGATATAATAGCTTTTGGACAATTAGGATGTTCAAAAGCTATTTTTATGTTACATTAATTCTAACCAAATGAATCAAAACCTTATTCAAGATATAGGTGAAAACTTCGAGTATGTCAAAACAATAGTTAGTAATACTATCGAAATTAAAAAAATCGAAGCGGCAGAATCTGTCGCGCAGATATTGGGAAAATTGATCTTGTCAGTCTTTGTAATTTTGCTCACTGGATTAATACTTGTCGGTTTTTGTGTTATCTGTGTCATATGGTTAGCATCAGTCTTAGGATCAACGATTCAAGCCATTGTAATTTTATGTGGCGTTTGTTTCATCACTTTAGTTTTACTTTACCTGTTTAGAAAGCCATTGCTTTATAGACCTTGTATAAGTTTTATAGATAGTATTATAGATATTGATAACAAAGCGTAATATGGATTTAACTGAAAGAAAAATTAAACTGCAAAAGGAAATAGATGTATCTAAAAAAATGATCAGGAAGAATATTTCTAGTTTTCAACCATTAGGATATATTTTTAAACGAAAACCTTCAAACTCAAAAGACTCATCTCGATCTAGTATATTCAGTTTTTTGCACCAAATACCATGGTTTGATTCATTTCAAAAAGTTATCAATGTAATTTTGAAATAAATTGTACTTATATTCATGTTTCGTGTAGGTGGACAAATCGAAAACACAGATTAATGTAATCGCCAAAATCAAATTTTTCTTAATACATTCCCCATAAACTATGAATCCGAAAAGTAATATAAATTATTTACAGCAATTGGCTTATTTGGTAATTGTCGTAGTAGGTTTTGGGTTTTTGATGAATATTGGGGCAAGTATTATTTTGCCTTTAATATTCGCAACATTATTCGCTATTTTTCTTACTCCTTTAGAAAAGAAAATAGCAAAATATGTGAAGTGGAAATGGGCTTCAATCATGTTTACCTTCTCAGCAGTGATTCTGCCATTAGTTTTAGTTGGAGTTTTATTCTCATATCAACTAGTGAGAATTTTTGAGAGTATGCCGTCTATCAATGAAGGCATAAAGCAGGGAGGTAGAAGTTTAGCTCGATGGGTCGACCAGACGCTTCCTATGTTAAATATTCAAAGTGAAAATTTACTCATTGATAGTGTAGAAAGTGCTATTGACAAACCATTCGATCTCTTAGGCTATGGTTTGACTTCGACATCTGGTATTTTGGCAGGTTTAGCCTTCACATTGATCTATACTTATCTTATCATGTACTACAGGAAAAGTATTAGGAATTTTGTCTTTTTTCAATTTGATAAAAGAGATAGAAAAGATGTGAAAGAAGCGGTAGGCAAAATTAAAGATACCGTACAGGGTTATGTGGGTGGAGTAGGTATAGTCATAGTAATATTGTCAAGTATCAATACCTTAGGTCTCTGGTTGATAGGTATTGAATATCCTTTATTCTGGGGAACTTTGGCAGGATTACTTTCCGTAATTCCGTATGCCGGTACATTGCTAGGAGGCTTGCTCCCTTTCTTATTTGCCGTAGCAACTTCAGATCACAGTTGGCAGCCATGGGCAATAGTGATCTATTACGCAGTGATTCAGCAAATTGAAGGCAATTTTATTACCCCTAAGATTGTTGGTGGTCGTGTAAATATTAATCCATTGGTGGCAATCATTTCACTCTTGGTATTTGGAATGCTTTGGGGGATTGGCGGAATAATCTTGGCATTGCCTATTATTTCAATTATAAGAATCATATTGGCAGAATTTGATGCTACAGAAGCTGTGGCTGCTTTAATGGGTTCTTCTATAGCTAATCGACCAGAAGTTTTTAAAGAAATTGCTGATTCTTAAAAGAGCATATTCATGAAGTGTTTTATGAAACGCTTATTGAAATGATTTTCGCATCTATTCAGAAAAGAAAATCCTATATGTTTTGCTTTAATAGCTGATCTATTCTATGAATGAAAATCAGCCGTAAATCCTAATTTAATTCCTTCACTATTTCGAACATTGAAGCTACTTTCTAAGTAAGTTAAATAGAAAGTACAATGTGATTTTTAAGACGACAGTCAGTTATACATGATAACGTAAATTATGTTATGGAGAATTTTCACATTCCGTTATAGATTAAAATTTAAAATATTAATAATGAATTATTTAGGTTTTAGTAAAGAGAAAGTAGAGAACACAGTAAAGCAACTTAATCAACTGTTAGCTAATTATCAGATATATTATCAAAATTTACGCAATTTTCATTGGAATGTTAAAGGAGAGGATTTTTTCGAACTTCATGTTGAATTCGAAGGATTGTACAATGAAGCTAAGGTGACTATCGATGAGATTGCGGAGCGTATTCTAACATTACGATTAAAACCTGTTTCACTACTAAGTAAGTATTTAGAACTTTCTCAAATTGAAGAAGCAAATGTCGGAAACTCTCGAGATATGGTATCCACTATATTGAGTAATCATAAAATTTTAATCACTAACATGCGTGCAATACTAGAAACTGCAAGTGAGAGTAATGATGAGGGAACTATTGATCTGATCGCAGGTTTCTTAAGTACCATTGAGAAAAAGAGTTGGATGCTTGATGCATGGTTGCAGAAGTAATCACTATTAGAATTTTTTATTTATCAATTAGTCTAAAAAAAGCAGAAAAAATGTCTACCGTCGAAAGAAGTGATTTAATGAATTTCAGAAATATTTCTACAAGATATGGCTTAGCCGCTGGCTTATTAATGGCGGCTTTTCTTATAGTTATGCAGGTTACGAATAATGATTATAGTCCTTTCGTTAAGTTGTCTAAATATTTCCTATTAGCCATACCTATTGTTCTTGCCTTAAAGTTGTATAAAGAAAAGTATTCTGGAGATATATTTATTAAGGGAGTTTCGCTATCTGCAAAGTTAAGTTTGATAGCTGGTTGTACTCTAGTTCTTATTAATTTGCTGCTCTACATGGTAAGTCCAGATTTGGCATTTAGTAAGTATAGTCTAGAGCCAACGAGTATAATACAGATGATAGTAATATCAGCGATTATTTTTTTCGAGACTTTCGTCTTCGGTAACTTAATATCATTCATTTGTTTGCAGTATCTCAAAGACCGATATAAAAATTAGTATATATATTAAATGGTGCGTTAGTCAAATTCTAATAATTGATAAATTAAGATACATTCTCACTTATGATTAGATTATACTTCTTAAATACTTATTTGATTTTCTAATAGTTGCCACTTTATTAATCAAAAATGTAAAATTCATTTGTTATGATACACACAAAATTCATTGTTTCGTTATTGGCGATGTTAGTTTTCGCTTCTTGTAATAACCAAAGTTCCCAGAGTGATATTCAAGATGATGGGAGCACGGTATCTAAGTCAAAAGATATTTCTGGTTTAGTTGAAAATGTGTTAACTAAAGAAGAGCAAGATGCTTTATCTCCGGATATGGTAATTCAAAGTTTGAAAGAAGGGAATACACGATTTATAAATAATGATTTGACTGCTAGAAATCACTCAGCCCAAGTAAGAGAGGCCGTCAAAGCACAATATCCTAAAGCTATAGTTTTATCATGTGTGGATAGTCGCGTTCCTGTAGAAGATGTCTTCGATAGAGGAATTGGTGATGTATTTGTTGCCAGAGTAGCAGGTAATTTTGTGAATGAAGATATTTTAGGGAGTATGGAATTTGCCTGTAAGGTCTCTGGATCTAAATTAATCGTGGTGCTGGGTCATGAACATTGCGGTGCGATAAAAGCTGCAGTGGATAATGTGGAATTAGGAAATATTACATCGATGCTCTCGAAAATTAAACCAGCAGTAGATGATGTAAAATACAGTGGAGATCGAACTTCTAAAAATCAAGAATTTGTGCATATGGTTAGCGAAAGTAACGTTACCAATACTATTGAGGAGATACGTAAAGGAAGTTCTATACTAAAGGAGATGGAAGAGTTAGGAGAAATAAAAATTGTTGGTGCTCTGTATGATATGGACACTGGCAAAGTTGATTTTTTAGAATATTAATTACAGTGCGGTTACTGTTGTAATTATGAAGTAGTTCTAATATTTTGTGGGCAAGTCGAATAATTGACTTGCCATTTTTATTCGTAATACTAAAGAGGCCTATGTTATGAGAAAGAAGTTACTAGATCGATCACCACTAAAATTGTTAATTAATGGCTATCTGTTGATCCTCTTTTTGGCATGTATACTAATTAATATTCCGATTTTTCATAAACAAACGCTCTCTTCGATTGATAATATTTTTATCGTTACTAGTGCGCTATCAACTACAGGTTTATCGCCTGTAGCGATATCCGATATTTATAATATTGGAGGACTTATTCTGATTTTAGTATTGATCCAAATAGGTGGTTTAGGGTATATGTCTATAGGATCCTTTATTACCTTATTAAAGAAGAAAAAATTATCTAAAGAGTCAGATACTTTAATTAGTTATGATTTTAGTTTGCCATCAGGATTCAAAAAAGCCACTTTTATAAAATCATTAATTATTTTTTCTTTTGCTATAGAAGTAATTGGTGCAATATTGCTGTCGTGGGCTTTTTGGTTAGAAGGAGTAGAGGATTATATTTGGCAAGGTATTTTTCACAGTATATCTGCATTTTGTACTGCTGGATTTAGTTTGTTTTCTAATAGTTTAATGGATTTTCAAGATCATTTTTGGATTAATTTCATAATTATGACTTTGTCAATTTTAGGGGCTATAGGTTTCATAGTTTTTTCAGATATATATAGTAGGTTTCTAGGTACTAAATCGAAAGTGTCATTCACTAGTAGAATCATACTTAGATTTACTTTTATTGGCATTGTATTAGGAGCTATAATTTTATTTATTTCGGATCACTCTATGGAATCTTTGTCAGTAGAAACACGTCTTTTGTCCTCATTTTTTCAGTCTGTTAGTGCTTTTACCACAGTTGGATTTTCTACTTATGATGTTTCAAATCTATATGCTGCTCCTCTTTTTTTATTAATTTTACTGATGATAATAGGTGCTTCTCCCTCTGGTACAGGCGGTGGTTTAAAATCTACTACGTTTATAGCGCTTTACAGTCAAATGAAATCAATTCTTAAAGGAAAGTCTGAGGTCACTTATCTTGGAGTTCGAATACCACAACACCGTTTAACTACTGCTACTGCAAATTTCTTTTTTTATATTTCTGTGATATTTATCAGTGTCTTTTTACTTCTCTCATTTGACCCGAGTAGTGATACAATAGATATGCTGTTCGAAGCGATTTCTGCATTAGGTACAGTTGGATTGTCCTTGGGAGTTACCTCTGACTTATCAGGTTTGGCTAAGATTATTATTTGCGTATTGATGTTTTTGGGTAGGATAGGGCCTTTATCATTTGGTCTGGCGCTTTTCGGTCCTGAAGAAAATGATCATGTAGTGGATGATGATCTGGCAATTTAGCGAGCTATATGCGCTGATGCCAGATGTTTGATTCATCAAACTATAAATAATCAAGTCAATATACCGACAATAATTATAGCGTAAAGAACATTTTAAAGCCACTTTTTCTTCTTAAACCAATATAGCATGCCGACAGTAATAAAGAGCATTACGGCTAGGAGAATGTAATATCCATATTGGTATTTAAGCTCTGGTATTTTTTCAAAATTCATACCATACAAACCGGTAAGAAAAGATAAAGGGACAAATATGGCAGTTACTATCGTTAAGAATTGCATAATCGCATTCATTTTCATGCTAAGTTCTGCTAAGTAAAGATCCTGTAATCCACTTAATATATCACGAAGCGTATCAGCACTTTCTACTAATTGAATGGTATGATTATGTACATCCCTTAAATACTTTTCTGTCTTTGGGTCGATAAGTTCTGATTCTGAACGAATGAGTTGATTTAAAGCTTCTCGTAATGGAACCACTGACTTCCTAATTTTAATTAGATTGACCTTTGTCGCTTGAAGCTGGCCTTTATTAATAGAATCTATATCGAAGCTGATTTTATCCTCTATTTCCTCGAGGGTTTCTTCAGCTCTATCTAGCACATGGTAAAAATTATCTACTACCAAATCGATTAATGAATATGCTAAATAGTCTGTACCATTTTTTCTTAGTCTTCCATTTCCTTTGGATATTCTATCTCTTATGGTTCTAAAGATATCGTCCTCATATTCTTGGAATGTAAGAATGAAGCCATTGCCCAGAAAAATAGATATACTTTGAGGTTTTACTTCATTGGATTCTTTGTCATATTCAAACGTTTTGAGTGATATGAAATGACCGTTACTGTACTCTACATGTGAGGGCCTTTTATGTACATCTACTATATCTTCCATTGCCAATGCATGTATCTCATATGTATTGGCAATATTTTTTATTAATTCTGTATCGTGTAATCCTCTGACGTCATACCATTGAATTCTATGTTCTTCAGACTGGTGTATATGTAAAGGACTATTGTTATCGTAGATCTCTATTTCATATTCTTCTGAATTGTATACTGTATATGTAACAGTTACATCTAGATCAACTTTATTTCCAGTATAGATAAGTGTTCCTGGTGGTAACCCAGTTTTTCTTTTTTTCATATTTTCACTTTCATTGTATTCTGGAGATAATGGCAATAGATTTATATATATTAGTACATTGCGCCAAATAGAATTATATCAGTCTATACTCTAGAATTATCTAGTAATAACTCTAAGTTATTATTATTTCATATATAAAAATAAAAAGGTAAAGAATGAATTCCACCGTTATCTCTTATGCAACATTTGCTCTAATTATTTCGATAACTTTAATCATTGGATATATTGCCAATAAATTTCTTACTAAACTTGTCCAGCGGTCAGCGGTTGAATTGACAAGAGATCCTACCAATCACAAGTTTCTTAAACATGTTGTACTAGCAGGAATTTATCTCTCAGGATTTGCAATAGCTGTTTATTCTATACCCAGCTTAAGAGCTTTGGCAGGTTCTTTATTGGCAGGCGCCGGAATATTTGCAGTAGCTATTGGATTTGCAGCCCAACATGCATTAGGAAATATTGTCAGCGGTGTATTTATTGTTGTTTTCAAACCATTTAGAATCAATGATAGATTGTCATTGCAAGCACACCAAGGAGTAGTGGAAGATATAACATTGCGCCATACCGTTATTAGGAATTTTGAAAATAGAAGAATAGTAATTCCAAATTCTGTAATCAGTAATGAAATTATCGTAAACTCTGATTACGAGGATGACAAAATTGCTAAAATAATCGATGTCAGTATAAGTTATGAAAGCGATATAGATACAGCAAAACAATTGATATCTGAATTAGTCAAAGCTCATCCGTTGCGAATAGATCCTCGAACACCAAATGATATAGAAATGGGTGTTCCTGAAGTCCCCATTAGAGTAGTTGGTTTGGCAGAAAATTCAGTTAATATTCGATCTTGGGTTTGGGCCAAAGATACTTCTGACGCTTTTGTAATAGGATGTGATTTAATGGAGTCTATTAAGAAGCGAATAGACCAAACTGATAATGTTGAGGTTCCGTACCCGCATCGCACAGTGATAATAAAGAAGTAAATAAATTTTTCGGTAAGACCAGCCCTAGTATTGTGACATATCTTTATAATAATCGTGTTAAATGATTAAGTATTTAATATTCGGAATGTAAAATAGAAAATCACATGAAGAAACATTAATTTTATTACGGACTAAATTTTCACCTCTATTACTGCGCCTTCCGCAATCACATAGACTTCATCCATTCTTTTCGCTTGTACGCTAGCTAATCCAGTAAATTTGCCAAAGGCTGGTAGTACGCAATGATCTGATCCAAAGTGAAAGCAAGGAAGCTTTATATATTGTTTCCCATGTCCGATTAATTGTATCCCTGGATGAATATGACCATGGAAATTATACAATGTATCTACTCCATCTTCTAAAGGATAATGAGAAAATATAAAAGGACCTATTGGCAATGGAGTAGTGTGGACATCGATAGACGATTTTGCAAAAAGTGAAGGGTCAAGAATGTCATGATTACCTTCTACTAGTTCAAATTTGATATTGGGATAATTAGAAATAAAAGTGATAAATGTTTTCCAACTACTATTAATACTACTGTGGAATAGATCACCTAAGAATAAAACGCGACTGGGATGATATTCTTCTATAATCAAGTTTAAATTTTCGAAATTCTCATTACTTACATCTGCATGTACCGCGATACCAGCCAATCTAAAATGAGTGGCCTTGCCCAGGTGTAAGTCTGCAAGAAACAGTAGATCTTCTTCTTCCCAATAAATACCTCGAAGAGGGTGGAGATGTAATGTTTGTCCTTTGTGCTGAATAATCATTCTACTAATTTAATTCTCATTTTTTGGATGCGATCTTGTAAAGTTTCACTGCTTACGGTTTCTCTCATGCGATCTACCATGATAGGAAAAGAAAATGGAGTTGCCTTATTAGGTTTTGCGATTATAATGTTTTGGTTTTGGATTCTTTCTAGAGTGGCCCTCATTCGATCTTCTTCAAGTTGAAAATACATTACTTCCTCATAAGCTTGTAGAATCAAAAAGTTATTCGGTTCGTAATCGGTAAACATATCAAAAAACAACTGTGAAGAAGATTGTAAATGTTTGGTTCGCTTTTCAGCACCGGGAAATCCTTTAAAGATCAATCCAGCTATCGAAGCAATATCTCTAAATTTCCTTCTTGCCATTTCTACTTCATTAGCACTTCGACTGATGTCATCCATTAGATTCTCAGTAGTAAATATATTATGAGTAATGATTTGCTCCACATCAATTTCTTTATCGCTTAATAATTCGAA
>CALBEE010000029.1 GCA_937927575.1 uncultured Saprospiraceae bacterium
GGGCTGTGACCTAAGATGAAAGCTCTCCTGCGTTTGAAAAAGCGTTTTCCTCTTCCTCTTCTTCTTCGCTTTGGTTGAGAGGGTAAAACCCTTCAACGAAAGCAGCTTTGTAACTGCAAGGCAATACGCTTACGATAAAGCCTTTCATCTGAGGGCTATGACCTAGGATGAAATGTCTCAAAGTGAATTAACAAAATCTGTTTATCTTGGCAACTAGAATGTTTTAATAATTAGATAAGCTTTAGAATGCTAATCAAGGAAAGAAGAATATATTTTGAAACTTTTACTGTTCAAAATTGGGTGTCTGTATTTTTAGATTTTCCAATGGCAAATGATATTGTCATTGATAGTCTAAATTATTTGTCGAAATATGAGAGTATGGAAATATATGCATTTGTGATCATGAGAGATCACATGCATTTAGTTTGGGAAATTAAAGATGATGAAATCTTATCTGAAATAAGGTCAAAATTCAAGTCTTACACAGGAAGAAATATTGTTAAGATGTTAGGAAATGTTGATCAGGAATATTTAGAGAATTTCCAATCTGAAAGGCAGGACCGTAAGCATAAATTTTGGAAAATTGGAAAATATAGTTATCACTTAAAACATAGAGATATTGTTCTTCAAAAAATAAGATATATACACCAAAACCCTTTGGTTGGAGATTATAAAAGTGTTGATCGAGTTGAAGAATATCGTTATTCTTCAGCAAGATTTTATAAGTTTAATGATTTACACTTTAAGTTTTTGAAGAGGTTTGTATAAGTGGTATCGTTCCTTTTATAGATCCTTTTTCTTGAAAAAAATCTGTTGTTTTTTTTCTCTTTTTTCTTTTCCGCTTTGGTTGAGAGGGTAGAACCCTTCAACGAAAGCTGCTTTGTAACTGGAAGGCTGCACGTTCACGATAAAGCCTTTCATCTGAGGGCTGTGGCCTAAGATGAAAGATCTCAAAACCCTTCAACGAAAGCGGCTTTGTAACTGAAAGGCTGAACGTTCACGATAAAGCCTTCCATCTGAGGGCTATGACCTGAGATGAAGATCTCCTGCGTTGGAAAAAGCGCTTTCTTCTTCTTCTTCTTCTTCGCTTTCGTTGAGAGGGTAGAACCCTTCAACGAAAGCTGCCTTGTAATTGATAGGCAATACGCTTACGATAAAGCCTTTCATCTGAGGGCTATGACCTAGGATGAAAGATCTCAAAACCCTTCAACGAAAGCTGCTTTGTAACTGGAAGGCAATACGCTCACGATAAAGCCTTTCATCTGAGGGCTGTGACCTAAGATGAAAGATCTCAAACCCCTTTAAACTTACTCTTAATCTTAACTCCCAATCAAACCTTTTGCATTTGCAATTGCAGCTTTACTAGGTGGATTGCCACTTAGCATTTTCGCAATCTCCACAATGCGATCGTCTGATGATAGTAATTTTATATTAGTAATAGTCCTGGTTTCAGTTTCGTGTTTGTAAACGAAATAATGATGGTTTGCTTTTGCAGCGATTTGAGGGCTATGCGTAATACTCATGACTTGATGCTCTCTAGATAATTTTCCAATAATTTCTGCCATTCGATTGGCAACCTCGCCAGATACGCCTGTATCGATTTCATCAAAAATTAAAGTAGGTAAGGCCATGGAAGAAGCCACTAAAGACTTAATGACTAGCGTTAATCTACTAATTTCTCCACCAGAAGCCACACTTTTCAAAGCGCCTAATTTACCTCCTTTATTTGCTGAGAAATAATATTCAATTTGATCTAATCCAGTAGGCGTTAACTTTTCCGCATCGGTGATTCGCGCTTCAATTTTAGCATGCTCCATGGATAAGGTAGCGAGGGCCGTTTCTACATCTTTGGCAAAGGACTTAGCAATTTTCTTTCTACTATTGGATAATTTTTTTGCGGAAGCTTTTAGACTAGTTTCTAGCTTATCCATAGTAGAGGCGATCTCATTTATTTCGCCATCCATTTTTTGCTGCGAACTAATTTTGATATGTAGATCAGATTGGATCGTAAGCAATTCTTCAACCGAAGTTACTTGATGTTTTTTTTGCAATCTATAAATAAGGTCTAAGCGTTCTTGTGTTTCGTTGGCAAGGTTAGGATCATGCTCCACACTTTCATTGACATCTTGAAGTACTGCAGCAATATCGCGAAGTTCTTCTAGTGACGAAAGTATTCTTTCATAGCTACTATCCAATTTAGGATCAAGTTCTTTGATATTATCTAGATCATTAGAAATAGATTGTAGTTGGTTGATGATTGATTGTTCAGATTCATCTATTGCAAAATGGGCACTACTAGCTACTCTTTGAATATCTTCAGTTCCAGATAATCTATTTAAAAGTTGTTCCTTGACTTCTTGTTCATCATGCTCTAAAGATGCTTCATCTAATTCTGTGAATTGGAAAGTAATGTAGTCTAATTCTTTGAGTGCATTGGCGGCTGCTTCTTCGAGTTCTTTGAGTCTCTTTTCGGCAATCTTGTACTCTTTGTATTCAGTTTGATATTTACTGAGCAGTTTTCCATTGCCAGCTAGACTATCCAGTACTTCCATTTGCCACTTGGGACTATGAATATCCAAAGTGTCAAATTGCTGATGCATATCTACTAAGGACTTTGTTAATTCTTGGAGTACGGCTAGTGTGACTGGTGTATCATTTACAAAAGCTCGAGATTTTCCACTTGGTGATATCTCTCTCCTTACTATTAGTTCTTCTTCATAGTCCAAATCATGCATTTCAAAGAAATCTTTGAGATCATAACTAGTAATATCAAATCTTGCTTCAACGATACATTTTCGGTCTTGATGATACAGTACTTTCTTATCAGCTCTCTTGCCCATGATCAGACCTAGAGCTCCAAGTAAGATACTCTTACCAGCACCAGTTTCTCCAGTAATGATATTTAGACCCTTATCTAGACGGACATGGAGCTCCTCTATGATGGCGTAATTCTGTATCTCTAAGCTGATAATCATAGCGTAAAATTACAGATTTTGAAGGGTATAGCTATCATTTGATTGCAATAAGTTCATGCTAATCATATTTGAATTAAAGTGCTTCTAATTTCTAGAAAGACGTCTCCTCATTGGAAGTTCGGCAGCGATTTGCATTACTAAGTTTTGCTCAGCGGTGAATTGATATTCCTTGAGATAACAAGGTTTGTAATAGGACATATAGTTATTAATCAAAGGCTTATATTCATTGCCTAATTCATCTTTTAATCCTACCATTTCGCAAGTACTATAGTTGATATATATTTCGAAGGCTGTGCCCGGATCTACGGGAGTATCACACAATCTATCTCCGCTGTTATAGCAAGCATTAGGATCGAAAGTATCTTTTCCAAAAAGATGCTGTTCGAAAGTATGGTATAAACCAAAGAAATGACCAAACTCATGAGCTAAAATTTTAACATCAGAGAAGTCAGTTTTACTCATCACCACATTGTTAGTCCTATCTGATAATATATACGAAAAGCCACCAGTCTTGGCACAGCTGATTCCCCTTTCACTTATGTCGCAGAAACTTCCTTCGTGACCAAATAGATATATAGTAATCATATCTGACTTATCATATCTATCAGAAAAAGTATCGTAAATATTGTGTCCGTTGTTGGAGATTTCTTCTAATACTAAATCGGCCTTTATAACGTCAATCTGTGCGAGGTAGAATACCATCTTCGCTTCTTCAAAGGATTTGTTTAGTTCGGTGATGGCAGTACGTATTTGTAGTTCTGATTGCTCAATATAATTGGTGTCTGATTGAACGATTGCGATTCTTAATGGAAATTTTGTAAAGCCACTGGACTTAAGTCGTTTTCGGACTTCTTCGTCTTCCATTCTTAAATGTATTAAATCCGAATTGGCTCTATCTTCGGAAGTGTATTCGCAATTAAGGTTACACCAAGATTTTATTTCTTGGTTTTGACCTAATAATGTTCCCCAGAAAAAAACGAGACATAAAGTAATACGCATAACGATTCATTTTAAATAAAAAGACAAAGAAGTAATATTGTTTTAAGTCTAAATTTAAAATTACCGCTAAAGTCGCTTGGAACGCATTGGGAAGCTCGATTTACATACCCAATTGTGCTCGATACTCAGGATCAATCTTGTCATACCCTAATTCTAAGGCTTTTCTTAGATCCTGTTTGGCAGCGTCTAATTGATTGATTTGACTTCGAGTCCTAGAACGTTCATAATAATAAAGCCCTTTCGATCCATTGAGTCTTATGGCCTCTGAATAATCTTGTACCGCTTCAGGAAGTCTATTCATTGCACGTTTGAGTCTTGCGGCTTCATACCAAAGATCTGCATTATATGGATTGTATTTAAAATAAGATTCTATATCTTTCAATGCGTTAGGGAAGTCTCCTAGTTGATTATAAATCACAGATCTATTGAGGTATCCAGTTTCGTGATTAGGCTTAAGTTCGAGGCCTTTATTAAATTGATCTATAGCACCTTTACGATTTCCTTGCATGGCATAAACCGCACCCAAATTTATATAATATTCTCCAAGAGATTCATCGCGTTCTGGATCTTGAGGTGAGGCTATCATTTTATCTATAGCAGATACATAATCTCTTGCTGAAAGTTTAAGATTTTCTGCGCCTCCTCTATTGAAGTATAGTTTTGCTCTACTATTCAATGCTTTGGGATTGTTCGGCTTTAATCTTATGGCATTATCATAATCAGAAAGTGCTAGATCATACTGCTGGTTATCTCTGTAGAAATTAGCTCTATTGCCATAAGGAAGGTCCGTGTCTGTATCATACTTTAGTACATGCGACCACATGGTTCCACTATCTTTCCAGATTTTATTTTGATTGAAAGTCATAAATCCCATGGCAAGAATAAAAATGCCACTCAAACCCAATACAGTCGATTTCATTTTATGATCTTCTTTGGTATATTGATCAAAATAATAACCTAGAATAAAGAATAAACCTAAGTATGGAATATAGCTGAATCTATCCGCTAAGAAACCTTGCCCTGCACCTAATATTTGTAATAAGAAGACGATATTGAAAATAAATACGGCAAAACCGAATATCAAATGTTTTTTACCTGTACTATGCGCTTTCCATAAGCCCCAAACTGTTATTGGAAGTATCAGCATGCTTGCATAAAAATACCAAGGCATGGTACTTGGGTATGGATACAAAGGACTTAGTTTGTATGGCACAATTAATTTTACGAGATATATTACATAAGAATAGGATCCTACAAAAAGCCGTTGGATGCCAGAGTAAGTATCTGGTGAATCGATAGATCCTTGTAATCCCAGAAAGTGAATTCCGATTAAACCCGTAGCTAACGACAGCGCAAAGTAGTGGGCCTTAGTGAAGATGTTTTTAAAGCTAAGTTCTTTATCCATATAATAATCTACAGCCAACATTGTAAGTGGAAGTGCAACGGCTTGTATTTTGGAAAGACAGGAAAGAATCATCAGAATAGTAATCCAAATTACATCTAGTTTTTTAGGGTTGATTTTACTTCTAACATAAATGTAAAGGGCCCATAAAAAAAAGAAGCCAAACAAAACATCTTTTCGCTCTGTGACCCAAGTGACAGACTCTACTCGCATAGGATGAATGCCAAAAAGAATAGCTACTAATAATCCACCTTTCCAACTCAATCCCAGAAGTAGACATATTCTATAAACCAGGAATACACAGAATAAATGGAACAAAAGATTTTCCCAATGCCATGCGCCAGGATTATCTAATCCAAACATGACTTTATCCATGGCAAATGAAAATATGGTCAATGGATTATAATTACCAATTACATGTGAAGTGAAAATTTCTTTGGTCAGAGTACTAAAATCATCCATATTGAAATTAACCACGGCAGGATTTTCGGAGAAATTTTTATCATCATCCCAATTCACAAAATCGAGACCTCCAACATTACTAAAGCATATGAAAGTAATAAGTATTGCGATCAAGCCAAAGTACCATTTTGAACTAGATGATGATTTTTTGATGGCTTTTGATGGCTTAGAAGATACAGTAGTAGCTGCTTTTTTAAGTTTTCTTTCGGCAGCTCTTCTTTCCTGACGACTTGGTTTTTTGTTAGACATATGACACTTATTTGATATCTATAAGTG
>CALBEE010000030.1 GCA_937927575.1 uncultured Saprospiraceae bacterium
CGTACGTGATATAAAATAGATACCATGTCTTGCATACATTCTCCCAAGTCCCATTCTTTAGTCTGGGCTGATTCTTTAGTTTTACCTAGATACGTATCCGCAGAATAAGATTTTTGATCAAAACTAATACTGTCATATTTCAAATAACTACCCTCTTTAATGTCTCTTAAAAACTCTGAGGGTAATAATGTCTCTTTATCCATTTTAGAATAAAACCGATCATCTACTTCAAAAAAACTATTGTAAGAATCATAGGTAACTCCTTTGACGAATACTTCAAAATTATCCTCATTCTCTATTACATTGAATCTTACCTCTCCAGCAGGAATCCAAACAAATTTCCAGTTATAATATAATTTATATACAAGTTTCTCTCCTCCTTGGAATGCATTGTTTTCAATACCACCACAATTATCTTCTTTCGAAGTATCTGGTGCCATCTGCGCTGAAAGGGAAATGGTAAATAGTAGCAAAAAGCTTAGTAGTGTAGTCCTAATGTTCTTCATCATTTTGAGATGATTTTAAAGTGTTTACATTAAGAACGATCAGTAACCCCAATAACGCTGGGATGACAAGATTTATTATCCAAAGTCCAAATGTAGCAACCAATATTCCTCCAACGTTAGCCGTGAATATTGACCAAATGATAACAGCTAATTCTCCTCTGGCCACAACACTCAGCATCGGAGGTAATGGAATGCCACTCTGAAGCAGATAGATTACCGCCACTCCAGAGAATGCCGCTAATATAGACAGCTCTATACCCAAAAAGTATAATATGAGTACATACTGCGAACAATAAATCAAATATCTCAAATGCGATAAAGTCAATACCTTTTGGAGTATTCTTTTATCATAAAGAGATAAAACATGAGCTTGCTTGTTTAGTAGTTTCCCCCATTTCCAGCGATTAAGCCAGTCTAGGTTAAGCTTACTGATATTAAAAAACAACATGGTAATCATGATGATAACCAATAAGCCTAGGATACTTCCTGCTATATAGACGAAGCGATTGACCGAAAAGTAACAAAAACAGAAAATCATCGCTCCGATATAACCACCGATAATGTTAGAAATATTCTGTGAGACGCTACTCACTAGAGTGGCTGGTATCGATTTAGATCTATCGTCTCCCTGAATTAATAGGAGTCTTCCACCATATTCACCAATTCTGGCAGGCGTAACCAAGCCTACAGAAATACCGGCATAGATTGCCTTGATAGCATCTTTCAATGATATATTCTGCCAAGGCAAGACTAATGTTCTCCATTTTATACTTTCTAAGAGCCAATTGATCGGCATAAACAAAGCACAAAGGGCTAAATACATCCAATTTCCACTTTTTAAACCTTGATTTAACTGGAATTGAATGATATCCATATCTTGATGCATTATGACTTGATCGTACAAGACATAAGCGACTAGAGTCAAAAGTAGTACCTTAAATAACCACAGTATTTTCGGTCGTTTTGATTGAGATATAGCTAATGTAGTCTTCATTCGAGGGTGAAGTTAGGGAATGTGAACGGAAATCTCTATCCGTCTCCAAAACAATGTCTTGATGGTAGGTATCTAAGGATACGACTTCTATCAGGTTTACTTTAATCATACACAGATATCAGGCATCATCTCTAAAGGCAAAAACGATAATCCTAAAGTTAATGTGTACTCAATTCAGTGAGATTATCTTTCAAATGTTCCTAGTCAGTAAGTCATACTCTTTCTTATTTTTTTTGATCTTTGACTGATCATAATCAACATAGTATGTATACAACCCAACAAGAAAAGCAATACTTCGATATTTGTAAAAAATGGCTAACTGCTCCGGCTACTGTTTTAGATATTACTTTATTGAAAGACGCCTTAAAATACCATGAGTGGAAATACTATGTGATGAATAGCCCAACTTTAGCTGATTATGAATATGATCAATTATACAAACAACTCGAAGCAATAGAAGGGTCTCATCCAGAGCTCATTACTCCTGATAGCCCCACGCAAAGAGTAGCAAATGATTTAAGCGGAGATCTTGATCCTGTAGCGCATGTTGTACCTATGTTATCATTGGCCAATTCTTATAATGCTGAAGATCTTGCAAGTTTTGATAAATCCGTAAAAAGATATCTCAATATTCCAGAAGAGCAAGATATTGAATATAGCGTCGAACCTAAATTTGATGGTGGTAGTATAGCGGTTCTTTATGAAGATGATTTTTTGATTAGAGCCGCAACAAGAGGAAATGGAACCATGGGAGAAGAGATGACCGCTAATGCTCGTACTATGCCATCAATTCCTTTGAAAGCTCCACTCGCTGAACTAGGAATATACAAAGCAGAGATGCGAGGAGAAGCATTGATTCGAAAAGATAATTTTACAAAAATAAATAAAGCGCGAGAAGCATCAGGACAAACTGTATTTGCCAACCCTAGAAATGCTGCCACCGGTGGATTAAGAACCAAAGATCCTAACGAAACACGTAATCGTGGATTAGAAGCTTTTATTTTTCAATTAGCATATGCGGTAGACAAAGATGGTAATGACAAATTACAAGAATTAAGTACACATTATGAAAGCATTGAACTCATGGGACGTTTAGGTTTTAAAATTCCTACTGGTCAAATGAAAAAATGTAAAAACATAGAAGAAGTAGCGAAATATTGTGCCGATTGGGAAGTGAAAAGAGAAAGCTACGAATATGAAGTGGATGGATTAGTCGTCAAAGTCAATGACCTAAAACTTCAAGAGCGAAGTGGTTCTACTCAGCATCATCCTCGCTGGGCGATTGCTTATAAATTTAAAGCAAAACAAGCGACAAGTGTATTAAACGATATTGAATACCAAGTGGGAAAAATAGGGTCTATTACACCTGTAGCAAAGATAGAACCCGTTCATCTCGCTGGCGTTACTGTGTCTTCTATTTCGTTACACAATGAAGATTTTATTAAGTCAAAAGATATTCGAATAAATGACACAGTACTTGTAGAACGTGCCGGTGATGTAATTACATATATCGTAAAATCTATGGAAGAACTGAGAGACGGAAGTCAAATCCCTGTAGAGTATCCAAAGGTTTGTCCTATTAATACAGATGAAGAAAATCCGGTAACGCTCATCAAAGAAGAAGGTGAATCCGCATGGCGCTGTCCAAAATGTACTTGTGGCGCGCAAGATCTACAAAGAATGATTTTTCATGTATCCAAAAATGCAATGGATATAGATGGTTTTGGAAAGTCTTATGTTGAAACTTTTCATTCCCATGGATGGCTTAAAGATATAAGTGATATATATAATCTAGATTATAACGCGATAGAATCCCTTGAAGGATTTGGCTCTAAGTCAGCAGAGAAATTAAAAAGCTCCATTAATAAAGCTAAGAATAATCCTATCCATCGTTTATTGCATTCATTGAGTATTCATCACTTAGGAAAAAAGGCATCCAAACTTATTGCTGCAGAGATTAATCATGTTCTTGATTTACAAAATTGGAATGAAGAAAAATTTGTAGCCATAAAAGATATCGGTCCTGTTGTAGCTATTAATGTCAGTGCATATTTTGCCGATGATGATAACATTGCCCTGATCAAACGCATGGAAGAGCGAGGAGTCAATATGACTCAAACAGAAGCGGATCAACCTTTAGTGGTATCAGAAGATGCGCCGCTTTCAGGAAAGACTATTCTTTTTACTGGATCCTTACAGAAGATGGGACGGAAAGAAGCTCAAAAATTAGCGGAACAAAATGGAGCTAAAAACATATCCGCAGTAAGTAGCAATTTAAACATTTTAGTGGTTGGTGAAAAAGCTGGATCGAAATTAAAGAAAGCTCAAGCATTAGGCACCGTAAAGATTATGACTGAAGATGAATTTTTAGTTATGATTAGATAATGGCTATATGGCTCAGCCTCAAAAGCACATTACATACCTACCATTACTTCTATCATATCTTTTCTTTGAAGATATTTTTGTGCCATGTTTTGAATTTGGTTTGGAGTACAATTATATATTTGATTTATGATACTTTCGTATTCCTCCACATTCATTTTACTCACGCTTAAGGTCTTAATCACATTACCTACTCTAAAAGGTCCATCAATCATGTTAAGAAAGTTTCCCATTACATAATTACGTACCATGTCCAATTCTTTATTAGATATTTTTTCTTGTTGTAAAATATTAATTTGATTGTAAATCTCTTTAATTGTAGGAGCTACTAAATCGTTGCTAACTTCAGTATTAATTGTAAAATAGCCATCATAAACTAGAGGTTCTAAAGATGAATAAATGTTGTAAGTGTATCCTAAATCTTCTCTAATACTTTCCATTAAGCGTGAACCAAAATAACCTCCTAAAACTGTATTGAGCATAAAAGCTGCCGCGAAATCTTCACCTCTTCTATTAAACATTCTTCGACCGATCTTGATCGCCGTTTGGTGTTCTTGATCACTTTTTACATGAAGTAGTTTATGATGTAACTTGATATTGGGAGGTCTATATTCTTTTACAATTGACTTCGTTTTTATCTGTCCTAGAGAGTTGTTGATTACTTTTCTGATTGATGAATTTAACTTGCCGCTTACAACTATTCTACATCGATCGCTTGTATGATACGATTTAAAATGATGAACTAAATCTGATCTCGTTATAGCAGATATATTTTCTTCACTGCTATTATATCCATAAGGGTGATAAGATCCATACATTTCCTCTGTAATCTTTCTATAGGCTACAAGATCACTTTTCGACATATTAGATTTAAGTTTCTCTAAAGCGATCTCTTGATTCTGTAAAAGTTCATGCTCAGGAAATGTAGGCTGTTGCAATACTTCTGATAAGATCGGCATCACCTCTCCAAAGAACTTGCCTAAAACGAAAATCGAAAAATAACTGAAGTCTAAGTTGGAGCCGCTATTAATGCTTGAGCCGTAATAGTCTATTTTTTCTGCTAGATCTTCCGAACTAAAACTTGCCGTACCTTCTTTTTGGATAGCAGCTGTCGTTCGCGCAGCAAGTTGTTTATCTTCGACTGGACGACTTGCGTCATAAATAACTTCGAGTCTAATAATTTCTTGCGTTCCTCGGTTTACTTCTACGACTTCTATTCCATTATCAAGTAGGTATCGTTCTACTGATGGGAATTTTATGGAAGTTATATTATGAATCTGTGGTGCTATCGATCGATCTATCAATGTCTATTCGCTTGTGGTAATAATTTCATTAGAATACACAAATCTAGTCCAAATCCTTGGCACGCCATAAATACCGACAAGCTATTGTACGGTATGGTATCCATTGTTGAGCGATGCCTTCCATCTTAGTAAAAAGTTCCTTCTTTTTCTCTGCTTTGATATTATAATGTTTAGCCATGGATTGTTGAATCACTAAATCCAAAACTGGTAAAACATCCGGTCGCTCAAGAGAAAACATCAAGATCATCTGAACGGTCCATTCTCCTACTCCTTTGATCTGAGTTAAAAGATCAATAATTTCTTGATCTGATAATAAGGTCCAATCCTGATTTTGTAACCGGTGCTCTTGCCAAAAGGTAGCTATGTTTTGCATATAAGCCGTCTTCTGCTTACTCAATCCAACTGCTCTTAGATCATCAAATTCTGTATCCAATATCTGCTGTGGTGTTGGAGCAACACCTTCGTATAAATCAAGAAATCTTCCATAAATGACCTTAGCCACTTTAGTCGAAATCTGCTGAGAAACAATACTGCTACAAAGATCTATATAGATATCTCCCAAAAAGGAACTGATTTTAGGCTTGACCTGGCCAATAATTCGTGCTAAGACTGGATCTTTCTTGAGGTGCTTTAATGCTTTTTTATCTATATATAGCTCTTCATTGTTGTACATAAATGCAAGTTACTAGTAATTGTAGAGAAATGAGATTATGGATTTTTATTGCCTTTCTAGACAATTGTATATTCCAAATTTACAATTTACATTCAGTGATCATTTTAAGAAGTCGTAATTTTCTTTACTCCACTTCAAGACACTTATAATCTCCTTTATTTCCTGATAAAAAAACGGCTATCTTAGCCGACGCAATGAAGATGTCATTGATTTATTAATCAAAGTGCGTAGAGCCTACAATTATAATATATGTCGAAGCCTAAAATAGGGATCACCATAGGAGATATCAACGGTATTGGACCAGAAGTCATCATAAAAACCTTGAGTAACAAGAAAATACTGGACCAATGTACACCTATCATCTATGGTTCTTCCAAAGTAATGTCTTATTACAAAAACATATTTAAGGATTATAACTTCAATTTTAGTACTACCGCTTCTGCTGAAAAGGTAGCTCATAATAAAGTATCCGTGCTAAACTGCTGGGAAGATGAAGTAGAAATTAAAGTAGGTCATGCGACAAGAGATGGTGGCAAATGCGCTTATATAGCCATGGATCGCGCTACCCAAGACTGCATGGCGGGTCATATTGATGCGGTACTAACAGCACCTATCAACAAGCAGGCTATGAAAATGGCGAACTTTCCCCA
The DNA here is from genome assembly GCA_937927575.1 of uncultured Saprospiraceae bacterium. Classification (GTDB taxonomy): domain Bacteria; phylum Bacteroidota; class Bacteroidia; order Chitinophagales; family Saprospiraceae; genus UBA1994. The sequence continues at coordinate 6,510 of CALBEE010000030.1, forward strand.
TGTTGGTCACACAGAATACCTTACCGAAACCACTAAATCTGACGGGAGTCTGATGATGATGGTAAGTGATTATCTCAAGGTAGCTCTAGTGACGAATCATCTTCCTGTCAATGAGGTAAGCGAAAGTATTTCTAAGAAGAAGATTTTAAAGAAAATTAAAACTTTAAATAAAACCTTAATAGAAGATTTTGGACTTGAGAAACCTATCATCGCTGTATTGGGACTTAATCCTCATGCCGGTGACGAAGGAGTGATCGGTAAAGAAGATGAAGAAACTATCAAGCCTGCTATCGCAGAAGCAAAAAGGCAAGATATATTGGCTACAGGTCCACATCCTGCAGATGGTTTTTTTGGTTCATCCCAGTTTAAAAAAGTAGACGCTATATTAGCCATGTATCACGATCAAGGATTAGTAGCTTTTAAGGCATTGAGTTTTGGGTCAGGGGTCAATTACACTGGTGGATTATCTATTATTAGAACTTCTCCTGATCACGGTACGGCATATGATATTGTTGCAAAGGATCAAGCTAATCCTGGATCTTTTAGATCTGCTCTGTATCTAGCTATTGATGCTTGTAGACAAAGAAAACAATATCATGAAGACAGAGCTAACCCTGTCAAAAAAGTAGATCTTAAAGAAAAGCGTAGAGATAAAAAAAGAAAGTAAACTAGTAACCATAACAAATAGCCTTCTTTAAAAGGAAGAAATTTAAAAGACACTGGCTTTCCGATTAAAAATTACTAGACCAGACATCGCCAAAAAAGCGCTGACTGGTCTTTCTTATTATAAAAGATATAAGAATAATATGTCCAATCCAACTAAAACGAAATACGATCAAGCTTTTCAAGAAGCACTGCATAGACTGAATCCTGAGCAGCTTGAAGCCGTGCAAAAAACAGAAGACCCAATAATGGTGATGGCTGGACCTGGAACAGGTAAAACGCAATTGCTTGGCGTCCGAGTGGGTTATATACTTCAAAACACTGATGCTAAAGCCCATAATATTATTTGCTTAACGTTTACGAATGCTGGAGCAGTGGCCATGCGAAGTAGACTATTATCTTTTATTGGACCTGAAGCTTACAATGCACACATCTATACTTATCACGCTTTTTGTCATAGTGTAATTCAAGACAACATAGAGTACTTCGGTGGCTATAGAGAATTACAACTTGTTTCTGATATAGAACAGGTGGAGATTCTAAATCAAATCATTGATGAACTTCCTAAGACTAGTATTCTAAAAAGATTTAAAGGTGACCTTTATTATGACAGAAAAAATCTTTTAAAGCTTTTTACGACGATGAAGCAAGAGAATTGGAAAGCTGAAAAAGTAACAACAGAAATAGACATCTTAGACGCAAATATGCGCGAAGATGAATCTATGATCTATAAAAATAGTAGAAAAGGGAAATGGGAAAAAGGAGATTTTAAACAGGCGGCCTTTGATAAATTTATGGAGAAATTTAGAAAAACTAAAGAAGCTGCATCCCTACTAGCTAAATATGATCAATTATTATATGAAAGGCAAAGGTATGATCAACAAGATACGATACTATTTGTCATTGATGCATTCGAAAAAAACGAAAATCTAAAATTAGACTATCAAGAAAGATATCAATATATTTTGGTAGACGAATATCAAGATACAAATGGATCGCAAAATGATTTAGTATTTCTACTTTCTGATTATTGGGAACAACCCAACCTTTTTGTAGTAGGCGATGACGATCAAGCCATCTACCGCTTTCAAGGGGCCAATATGAATAGCTTAACAGACTTTATTGGAAAATTTGACCCTGCCAGATTTATACTTAAAAACAACTACCGTTCTTACCAAGGAATACTTGATAGCGCATATAAACTTATACAGCAAAATACTGATAGAATAGGCAATCAGTCTCAAAACAATTATACTGAAAAAGATCCCTATAAACTTGTCGAAAGTAGAGTTGATAATAAAGGGTTGGGTTCTAAACCCATAGTACACAAGTATCAAAATAAAACTTTAGAACAAGCGGGAGTAGTTACAAAAATCAAAGCGCTTCATGACCAAGGAGTTGCTTATAAAGACATGGCAGTTATTTATCGCAGTCATAAGTCGGCCACTGAATTGGTGAAGTATTTCACCTTAAAAGATATACCCTTACAGATTAAACGTAAAGTGAATGTATTAGATCTACCTGAGATTAAAAAAATACATAACATTATGCTCTATCTTGCTTCTGAATATAAGAAGCAAGACTCCAGAGAAGATCTTTTATTTGAAATATTGCATTATGATTATTTCAATATTTCCTCGAGAGATATTGGATATATCGCAGCTCATTGCTCTAACTATACAGACATCACGGAAGATGATCGTAAATGGAGAAAAGTAATCGCTGATAGAGATGTATTAGATACCTTGGTTTCAGATTCAGAAAACATCGTTTCGTTTTCTATGATGCTAGAAGAATGGATTGCAAGTATACCAAATATGACGCTTCAAAGATTGTTTGAAAAAGTAATTACGCAATCTGGTTTATTGAATAATATTTTGCTAGACGAAGAAAAAACATTTCGTCTCCAAGTCTTAAACAAGTATTTTGATTTAATAAAAAACGAATCGGCAAAAAATCCAAATTATAATATCAATACATTAATCAACAATATCACGATCATGCGTGATAGTGATATTAGCCTACCGCTTGACAAGGTGATACACAATGAAGATGGAATCAACTTCATGACTGCACATGGTAGTAAGGGCTTAGAGTTTGATCATGTATTTATTATTGATGTAACTAAGAAAAATTGGGAACAGAAAAATGCCAATAGAGGATTTAAATTTCCTCCAGAACTCGTACCTATAAGTGAAACCAGTGATATACAAGATGACCGTAGACTGTTTTATGTGGCGATGACACGAGCAAAAAATTTCGTATACATTTCTTATTCTTTATTCGATGAAGAAGGAAAAGATTTGGAGACTGCAAGATTCATTTCTGAGTTGGGTGAAGACATCTCTCCTATTGAAGGTGATGTAAGTGATGAACAAACATTAGACTACATATCTGGACTAATGACCTATACGCAAGGAGTACCGAAATTAATTGATAAAGACTTAGTGGCTAGATTACTAAATACTTTTGCCATGAGCGCTACCGCCCTTAATAAGTTTATAAGATGTAGATTATCATTTTACTTTGAAAATTTACTGCGTGTACCGATGGCAAGATCTGCTACCATGGGATATGGAAGTGCAATTCATTATGCACTAGAAATGTACTTCAAAGCATTAGAATCGCACCCAGAACGAAAACTTCCAGAATCTGAATCTTTAAATACTCATTTTGTGAAAGGGATGAAAATTTACCGTTCTCACTTTACGCAAATCGAATTTGACAATCTGACAACATTGGGAGAAAAAATACTGAAAGAATATTATGATGAATATAATCATCAATGGCAAACAGCGAAACAAACCATCTCTGAAAAAAATATAAAAAATACTTCTGTTGGAGAAATTCCAATTAAAGGAAAGATAGATAAAGTGGAAATCTATGATGATCATGTAAAGGTTATAGATTACAAAACTGGAACCTACAAGAAAGATAAGCTGGCAGGTAGTACAGATGAAGAACAAGGAGGAGACTATTGGAGGCAATTAGTATTCTATAAATTACTCGTCGATAACGATCCTACTCTGGATTGGAAGATGAAAACTGGTACTATGGATTTTGTAGAAAAAGCTAAGACTAAAAAATCATTTGATAAAATAGAAATGCCTATCTCCGATGAAGATGTCGATGCAGTGACTAAACAATTACAAGATGCATGGAAGGCAATACACAATTATGAATTTGAGCAGTTTTGTGATAATGAAGAGTGCAGGTGGTGTAATTTTGTAAGAGATACTAGTGTGATAGTTCCGGTAGAATTAGATGAAAGCTATAATGAGGAAGAAGTGTAATTTTTGAATTTTACGGAATTCTTGATCTTAATATCTTTTGTTTTTGTAGTCGGAATAAGGATACTATTATTAATTGGTCTTCCCTTTCCCCATCATAAGAGAGACATTTATCATTTAATAGTATATCCTATTTTCAGAAATTCTCCTCGAATTTATTCGTTAGTCGACACACACGCAAGCCATATGATATATGTATCCTATTGGTGAGATTATAGGAGGGATTCACGTAAATTAAATATGCTATTTCCCTCCCAGTGTTTTTAAAACGCGAAAAGTATTTTGCATTCCAATCAAACGAATAAGAATATTATGTAATGTTGGTAATTCTATACTACTCGTATCAATCCACACTTCTTTCAATACCTCTTTCGCTTTTTTAGAATCCGCTTTGAACGCCATTAAAGATTTATGATACAGTTGAGTATGAATCGCTTTCTTCCTTTCATCCGAAAAAATATCATTTGTTTTAAAATAATATTGTAAGTGCTTCATTAAGGCAATGCCTGTTAATGGAAAATGAG
>CALBEE010000031.1 GCA_937927575.1 uncultured Saprospiraceae bacterium
CCTACTGAGTTTAATTCCAAAGATTTGCAAATTAGTATTTATCCATCACCCGCAACACATCACTTCTCAATCAATGGCACTTTAGAGAAGTATGATTTCAGTATAATTAATTCTAAGGGTCAAATAATTAAACAATACTATGGCATTATCAATCAAGAAAGTATAGACATTTCTGATTTGGTCAGTGGTTTGTATTATATCTATTTTACAAATAATCAAAGAAGAACTATAAGTGTTAAAAAAATTACGATTCAATAATATTTATTTCTCGTTATATACTTTAGCAAATTCTAAAACATAGAAAATTAAAAATTTACGATTATGAAAGTTACCGCTAAAAAAAATGAGCAAGTAGCTAATATGAAATTCGCATCTGTATATCCCCACTATCTTAATAGAATAGTAAAACATGGGCGTACGGAAGAAGAACTACGTGAAGTAATCGAATGGTTAACAGGTTATACTTCTTCTACCATTGATAAAATGCTAAAGAGCGATATTACCTTTGGTACTTTTTACAACGAAGCGAATCTCCACCCAAATGCGAAATTAATTAAAGGCGTCGTCTGTGGCTATAGAATCGAAGAGATAGCAGATGAATTTCGTATATATAGAGAAGCTAGATATCTAGACAAACTAGTAGACGAATTAGCTAAAGGAAGAAAAATGGAAAAGATATTAAGAGTCGAAAAAAAATGACCTCAAATCATTACAAATCTTTCTGATAGCGTTTGACCATATCCTCATGACTCTCCACTTCTTCAGGTCCATTAAGCTGATCCTTAAGCATACGTCCCATCGTTGGAAATGTATCTCTTGCTATTTGACTTTCGATCGACCAAAGTTGAGACCGCATGAGAGCCTTAGCGCAATGAAGAAACATCTCCTCTATTTCTATCATTAAACATGTTTTTGGTGGATTTTGCTCTTGTGTAAACTGATCTAAAAAATGCTTATCAGTTCTAATTTCAGCCGACCCATTGATTCGCAATGTTTCGTCGATGCCAGGCAGCATAAAAAACAAACCTACGCGACCATTCTCTACAATATTTACTAAACTATCTAATCTATTATTTCCTTTAGAATCTGGAATCAATATATGCTTATCATCCAAAATTTTTACAAACCCTGGCTTTCCTCCTCTAGGACTATTATCCATCTTTCCAGAAGCATTGTAGGTTGCCAAAACTAAAAAAGGAGATTGATGAATGAAATTCTTAGCATGCGGATCTAAAGCAAACAAAGATTTTTTAGATGCTCTACCACTTGGAAAGCCATAGAGTTCTCTTAATTGGGATTCAGAAGTGACTTTCATTTAAAATACTTTTTAGAATTAATGATATAATCGATATTGATTTTTAGCACTTTCAATTTGCTGCGATTCCGTGGTATCAGGATACAATAAATATCTAGGTGAAACAATTGGTTTAGAATGCTCCACACTAATTTCTGTAATTGTCGAAAAAGGAAAGTGACCACCAGTCATCATCAATAATTTTGATTCGTAAACTTGAAAAACTGATTCTGATTTCTTAACCACTCTTGCTTTTCCTTTAAGCTGATATCCTTTCTGAACTAAGATATCAACAAAACTAATACACACATTTTCGTTGACCTGTATATTCTTTACCGTATTAGGAGAAGCAATATTTGCTACGATAATTTTCCCATTACAAATATCAAAAATTTCTTTAGGCGAAACATTCGGTATTCCAAGTTTATCCACAGTAGCGATCCAACACAATACACTTTGGTCAATATACTTTTTAATGTCAGAAGTTATCTTCATTCTACTAGATTAAAATTCTTAGCTACTTAGTTCGTATCTTATACAAAGCCATTCTCCCCTACTTTTTATACTATGCCTTTTGTATCCGGCCTGAACAAATCTATCTTCTACGATTTGCTCATCTTGGTGCATTACTCCAGACACTATCAATATTCCACCCACAGCTTGGTGCGCGGCGATTAGGTCTGCTGTATCTAGCAATACTTGTCTATTGATATTAGCTAAGACTATATCAAACTCCTCTGGCTCTAGATCTTGAATAACCGCTTGTCTAATATCTATTCCTTTAATATCATTGACTTCAGCGTTTTCAATACTATTACTTGCGGACTCTTCTTCTATATCAATAGCCAATGTCCTGGCCGAATCTAATTTCTTTGCTAAGATAGCTAGTACTGCGGTGCCACATCCAAAATCAAAAACAGATCTGCCTTCCAAATCTAATTCAGACATGGTGTTAATCATCATATACGTAGTCTCATGATGTCCAGTACCAAATGCCATTTTAGGATTAATAATGATATCATATTTAACATTAGGATCTGCGTCATGAAAATCAGCTCTCACAGTACAAAAATCCCCTACATAGACTGGATCAAAATTAGATTCCCATATCTCATTCCAATTTTTATTCTCTAGTTTCTCAATCGTATAAGTAGTTTCAAAAGTCTTTGCAAGATTGGATATGACTGCATTGAGTTCATCAGTTATTAATTCATCTAAAATATAACCTTCGCAAGAATCATCTAATTCTTGGAATGAATCAAAGCCTAATTCGAATAGCTGTGCTATTAATATTTCGTTTGTAGATTGAAAGGTATATTTAATGTAATCTTTCATTGTTCTGTTTCTTAATTTTCATACATCTGAATCGTATAATCCAACAGTTCTTCACTGCCTGCTTTACCGTGTCCAGGTACAACCATCTTAGCTTTACCAAAAGTGTTATTCTTAATGCTTCTAATCGTATTGGACCATTGCAATGTATCCGCATCGGCAAGATTTCCCTTTCCTGCTTTGAGTGACTTTACCATACATCCTCCAAATAAAATGCTATCAGGCAAAATGTAAGTCGCTACATTATCTTTTGTGTGGGCAGGACCAAAGTATTGAGTAAGTACCACACCTTCGCCATTACCTAATTCGAAATCAAGATTGAAATCAAATGAGTGTAGTCTTTGCGCCAATGCCTGATCTTCCATATAATCAATTGTCTTTTTATAGGCATGGATTTCTACTCCTCTTTCGATCATGGTGTTTAACCCACCTGTACAATCTACATGAAAATGATTAGGAATAGCTAGCGTTCTTTTGGGACTAAATTTATCATCTATATAATCGAGCAATTCATTCGTCGCCCAATCAGTCGTAGGACTATCTATTATAATTACATCCCTTCCAAAGACTGCAAAGACGCCATTACATCCAATTGAATTTCCATTGTAATTGAGATATGAAATATGTTGGTATGTATGCTCAGAAAGTTGTTTAATTTTCAGATTAGTAGTTTCATATAGATATAAGCTTTTTGAGCGAGCACAAACCAAAACAAAAATTACCGCTATGTATATCCACCATCTACCCATATATTTCTTTTGCAGCAGCTTTCAATGTGTTCATCAGTAAAGAAGTAACCGTCATAGGTCCTACTCCCCCAGGTACAGGTGTAATATAAGAAGCCTTAGGCGAAACACTATCCCACTCTACATCTCCAACTAATCGATATCCAGCCTTACGAGATTCATCTTCTACACGATTGATCCCTACATCAATAATTACCGCATCTTCTTTAATTTGATCTCCTGAGATAAATTCCGGTATTCCAATGGCAGCGATAATAATGTCTGCTCGTAATAACTCAGCAGTCAAATCAGCAGTTCGACTATGCGTTAAGGTCACAGTTGCATTACCCACCTTTGCCTTCCTTGAGAGCAATATGCTCATTGGAGTACCTACAATATTAGATCTTCCTACTACTACCACATGCTTACCACTCGTTTCTATATTATATCGATCTAGCATCTGTACTATCCCAAAAGGTGTAGCTGGCAAATAACAAGGTAATCCTTGAGCCATACGACCAAAATTTACTGGATGAAAACCATCAACATCCTTCTTAGGATCGATGGCTAAAGTTACTTTCACTTCATCTATATGCTTAGGTAATGGTAATTGCACGATAAAGCCATCCACATCATCATTTTCATTCAGTTCTTTCACGATATCTAACAACTCATCTTCAGTGATACTATCATCTTTTCGTATCAGAGTCGATTCAAAACCAACATAGTCGCAAGACCTTACTTTATTACGTACATAAGACTCACTTGCAGGATTATTTCCGATAAGTATTGCAGCCAGATGAGGAATATTTTTCCCTTCAGCCTTTAAGCTCGCTACTGATACCTTAATTTCATCTTTGATAGATTGTGATAATTGTTTACCGTCTATAATTTGCATGTAGTTATGTCTAAGTGTTCTATTTACTGCAAATGTAATGATTGCATTCATTATCCATGACAATTATTTAAATATGATTTGGCATATCAAAAAAATCTAAATACTTAATTGTCAGTAAAATTTATGACTTTTACAAAGCTTCTGTAGTCGAGCGAAAAGATTAAAATGATGACCATTGGACATACTGCTAGAATCCTCCTTAGAGAGCTTCATCCTGATGATGCCGAGGCCTTCTACATGCTAAACAGCGATCTTGAGGTTATTAAGTATACGGGTGATCCTCCATTTCATTCTGTCGAAGAAGCCAAGCAATTTTTAATAAACTATGATCATTTTAAAAAATATGCTAGAGGACGATGGGCCATCTGCGATAGATCGACGAAAGAAATATTAGGTTGGTGTGGACTCAAATATCATGAAAAGGACGGCGAAAATGATTTGGGATTTAGGCTATTTCAAAAACACTGGAATAAAGGATATGCTACAGAATCTTCTCATCTTGCATTGCAATATGGATTTCGTAGATTGGGGCTTGATACTATCATCACTAGAGCCATGAA
>CALBEE010000032.1 GCA_937927575.1 uncultured Saprospiraceae bacterium
GCAAGTGGTATTCCTCTTCTCTGACTCATCTAAAATATTTTACAAGTTAATATAGCGATATCATCGTTAAATTCCTGTTCTCCTCGGAAATTGTCTATTTCTTCTTGAAGTTTTGTATTGAACGTATCAGGATCGTCTTCGCCATGTTTTACTACAAAATTTCTGACCATATCGTCCCCAAAATACTCTAAATCATCATTTTGGAGCTCTATAAGACCATCTGTAAAGCTCAAAATGAGTGCATCTTTACTTAATTCGATTGTTTCTTCATTGATTTCTGGCAATTTGTCGAAAGCGCCAATTACTGTACAGCCTTGGTTGAGTTCGCGAATTTCACCATTCATATAGAGTAAGGGTGGATAATGGCCAGCATTGATATATTTCATAGTTCTCTGCTCCGTGTCAATTTCCGCGATGAAAAACGTAATAAATTTATCTGATTTAGTAATTCTATGTACAGATTGATTCAGTGCAAATACAAAGGTCTCTAGGTCTCTATATTGAAATATCAAACTCTGGATCATAGCTTGGAAGTTGGCCATTAAGAGGGCCGCCGCCACTCCTTTACCGGAGATATCAGCGATGCACATCGCAAATTTGTGATCGCTGAATTTGATATAGTCTAGATAATCACCTCCTACGTTAAAGTGAGGCTGGTAGATACTCGATAGATGAAAATTTTTGCTTTTAGGCATTTCTTCAGGAATCAGCATATGTTGAACATCACTGGCTAATTCCATTTCTCTATTATATCTTTCTTGTTCAAGCTGTCTTTTAAAGAGTCGCTTATTTTCAATTGCTACAGCTATAATGTTGGTAATCGTCGTGATAAATTGAATTCTATTATATAGATCTTCTTTCTCCTTAATACCTCCGATTAGGGCGTATGCAATTGGTGTTTCCTTATGAAATACTGGGATTATAATATCAAAATCCTGGAGTCTACGATCATCATCATTTTTGATGGTATGTAATCTGTTATGCTCTAATAATAGAGGAATAAGTGCTTCTTGTCTATTGGTGTCGAATCCCACAGAGGTTGCACAGTCCCAACCTTCATCTTCAATGACAAATAATGCCATTTTGTTGATCGCCATTTCCCAACTTAAAAATGACTTGTACATATTGAAAAGGCCATCTCCGGATACATTATCGTTGATCGCCTGAGTAATAGTCAACAAAGACTTGATCTGTAATTGTTTCAGACTAAGTTCTTTTTCTAGCTTTTCTAATAATGCAAGTTCTTTGTTCATTGATGTATTTATAAGACTCTAAGATAAAGAATAGCTTGCTTATAGTAGGTAGCGTTTGTACCTATTCATGCAGTGTTAGTCTATGATTTAGACTTCCTTGTAATATTCTAGTGCGGCACGCATCTCTTCTTCTTCGATTTTCTGATTTATGAGTGCAACACCAATATTATTGAGCAGGGTACACTTCACTATGCCGTCTCTATTTTTCTTGTCATACCGCGTATGTGGAATAATGGCATCTATATCTTCTACTGCTTCCGGATGCCTATCATATAAATCTAATATCGTGGAAGTAATCTCATGTAGTATATTTTCTTCTAGCAAGCCTTTTTGATATGAAATATGACATTCACAGATCATACCGATAGCTATGGCTTCACCATGCAATAAGGGATAGCTTCCTTTCAGATTTTCGCTTTCTATGGCATGTCCTAACGTATGACCAAAATTTAGTTTTTTACGTATGGAGCGTTCCATGGGATCTTCTTCGGTAATACTATTTTTAACTAATACAGATTTGAATATGTCTTCCGACCATTCTTTTCGTTCCAATGGATTAATACTCTTTATTTCTGTCCATAACTCAACATTCGAAATAAGAGCATGTTTGATCATTTCGGCAAAGCCACTAAACAGTTCTCTATTAGGAAGGCTTTGGATGTATTCCGGAAAGATGAAGACAGCATTCGGATTCTTTATGAGGCCTACTATATTTTTATAACTATTAAGGTCAACGCCTAATTTGCCACCTACCGAAGAATCTACTTGAGATAATAATGTGGTCGGAATGTGTAAAAAGTCAATACCTCTCATATATGTAGCAGCACAGAATCCACCCATATCACCAACAACTCCTCCCCCTAAGGTAAGGACTAGACTATGTCGATCTGCACCCAAAAGCATCATTTCTTTCCAGATTTTAGTGCAGGTATCTATAGTCTTAGATTTTTCTCCAGCCTTGATCATAATGATACTGATTGGACGATCAATTTTTTGCTGTAGGATTGGTAAACAATGTTGCTGCGTATTATCGTCAACAATGCATATTATTTTCGAATAGTCTGCATTGCTGATACTGAAACTAAGTTGCTTCCAATCATTAAAGTAGATGGAGTAGTCGGTACAATTAATTTTTTGTGCAGGCAATAATGACATAGGTTCTGTTTTTACAAAGTCACATTATAAAAATAACTAATGTATTTTATAACGTCCGCAAAAATAGAAAAATATGTGATAGTTCATTTTAGTATTCTTCAGTCCAATGAAAAATGCTTTAGAATCCAATTCTTAAATCAGAATATCGATCCCTTAAGATATTTAGTCAAGATTGGAAAATTGCTACATATCATTCATAATGGCAATCTATCTTTTCCCTTAATCTTCACAGTTATTTAATTAATCACGATTCATGGGTAACACTTTAGAATGTAGTTCCCACTCCCTTATAGAATTAACTAATCATTAATTCTTCAATGCAAAAGTAGCGCGCGTAAAATTTGCTTTGAGACGAAACATGTCTCTTGGCCCCAGACATGATTCCGAATTGGATTGAACCCTTTTTTCAAACCTTAAAATTCAAGAATCATGGATATTATATTATTGATATTAGAGATTATTATTGAGACACAAGAGGGAATTTAGTACTTCTGATGACACAATTTTAGAGAGTGGATGATATTTTTTCATTCACTCTTTTTACTTCTTTCGTTAGCCAGCGTTTGTGCATTACCTTGTCTGGTAATTCTATTAAATATTTCTGATTTTTATATTTAGAATTGGCGAGAGATAGTAAAATGGAAAGTAGATTTTTAAATTGAGTAAATGTATTTTTATCTAAATACTTTTTATTTCTTTTTAATACTCTAATTGAATTGTTGCAATGCTCAATGAATTCAAAATACGATTCATTTTTTCCCATATACAATGAAATAGCTATTAATTGATTTGCTCTAAATTTTTCAGAAATTTTGGAGTACTTTATGTCCTTGAGTGCTGTATATATAGTCTCATAGCTTTCTGTGTGAAAATCAATAAGAGCTATGGATAACTTTTTGGTTTTATCAAAATCTTCAGTAGTAACCATATGAATCCAACGATCGAGAAAGGCCATAGATCTTTCTTTACCAAGAACTGTAGACATTACTGATAATATATTGTACCATCGGATTAAAGGAATTTTTCCAGAAGAGAGAAGAACTCCAGATGATAAACTGTATTCATAAGCGTCTTGTATTATACGGACATCGTCAAGTTTGTTTTCTCCCCAAAGTCTTAGAGATAGAGTAGTCAGATAGGAAGCCACTAATAATTCCAACTCTTCCCCTTTTTTATAATTACTATTCTGTAAACCATCTAATAAAATATGAAGATTATTCGATTCTCGAGTGGTAAAAATTTCTGAGATGCATTGTAGAGAACTAAGTGTTGGATTTGTTTTGACTTGCGATATGATTTCATCAATTTTTTTTATTAATTGCCTAAAGTCATGATTTTTAATTTCCGACCAATTTATCATTTCAATTTTGTAAGCGGCCAATTGATTTGCTAATTCGGCAAGCTTAGCATTCACTGTTTTTTCTATTAACGCTAGCCCTTCTTTGTACTTTATTGGATTGTTGCTGTAGTATTGGCTGTGGTACAAATGAGATAAGTGTTTATATTTTTTTAGACTTTCTGTTTTCTCTTTTAGAAGTATTTTTTCTTCTTTCAGAGCTGTATTATTAGCCTCTTTATATAATCCTTTCTGATTATAATACTTTAGCAATATACCATTTGAAGTACGCTCATCTTTTTTTACTTCTTGATAAACGATCCAGTTTTCTGTCCAGACGGTTACTCTAGAAAGCATATTAGTAAAAGACTTAGATGACATTTGATCAAAATACTTATGGTGTGTAGTAGAGACGTGCTCATTTTGATGGATCCTAGCTATATTCTTTCGTAGAACTTCAAAAAGAGTATAATTGTCTGATTCAATGCGCGTATGCATCAATAAATATTTACGAAGACTACTCCATTCATGCGATTCAAGCTGTTTGAGAATGCTAATGAGCTTATATTTCATTCAATTTTCTAAGTTTTATCTACCTAAATATAGAAATTTTCTATAGGTAAATAATAGCCAATTCTACATATTTGTATGGATTTGATAATATTATTGCTAATAATAACTATAGGCAAAATGGCATTTTTAGTATTGAATAGGGTAAAGACTCAAGATATTTTTGTGTCAAACAATTATACTATGACAACACAGGCTATCTCGTTATTCAATGTGCTTCAATCGGAAGGCAAAGTGGTGATCCACAGTTTTAATAATCTCGAAGTTGTAAAATTTGACGACATTCTATACGTAAAAGCGTATGGCTGCTATGCTAAAGTATTTATGAAAGGAAGGGATCCTATTACCTCTTCAAGGTCTTTTGGAGAAATTTGTCGTTTATTGTCTTCATATCAATTATTTCAATGTCATAAGTCCTTTGCAGTAAACGTGTCTCATGTGATCAGATATAAAAGTGTAGGTAAGATCGTATTGGAGAATAATATAGAATTACCCTTGGCAAGAAGACGCAAAGAAGATTTTCTAGCTATATTAGAAATAGATTAATGTGCTTTGAAAGGGCTTAGAAAATGCTCAATTTGGAGTACATTAGTATATGAACATTATATATCATATAGCCACAAAAGAAAGTTGGGATGCCCAGAAAACGTCTGAATATTATATTCATTCTTCTTTGAATACTGAAGGCTTTATTCACGCTTCTAGATTATCACAGATTCAAGGGGTTTTAAATAGATATTATAATGGTGTCAATGATCTATACAGATTAAAGATAGATACTAATTTATTAGATGACACCTCTGAACTGAAAGAAGAGTTAGCTACTTCTGTTGGTGAGATGTTTCCGCATATTTATGGCCCTATTAATAAATCTGCGATCATCGAGGTCATTCCCATTCGATAGACGCTTATCTATGAATCTTTCATTTGTTTTTTGACATACTTAGTCACTAAAACAATATGTTGACCGTCGATTTTTCCTTCTATATGCTCTGCATTATCATGTACTAATCTAATACGACGCATAGCAGCTCCACGTTTAGCCGTAAATCCGGCTCCTTTTACATTTAGATCTTGAATTAGTGTTACCGTATCGCCATTTTCTAGAATATTACCATTGCTATCTTTATGAATGATTTTTTCAGACTCATCTTCGATTCCATCTTGGGCCCATTCTAAAGTCTCTGGCTCCATATATATCATATTGATAGCGTCTTGCGCCCAAGGTTCTTCATTCATTCTATGCAGCAATCTATAGGCCACTACTTGAACAGCAGGAATTGGGCTCCACATACTATCATTCAAACATCTCCAATGATTTTTATCTAGAGTATCGCTACTTTTTATTTCAGTTAAACAGATCTCACAGATAGCCACTTGCTCTTCTAATTTTTCTCCTAACTTAGGAGTCACTATATACTCAGTCAAGTTTTCTTCATTCCCACATAATTCGCATTTATTTTCGCACCGTTTACTTAACTCTCTGGATATATTCATTATCAATGGGTTCTAGTAAGAAACAAACATAGGTGGTCTTGATGGCAATTTTAAATTATATTTTAGTTATTTGAAACATCACGGTATATTTAATTTGAATTATAAGATTAAAATTAGTTGGCGATATATTGCCCAAAGATGTTTTATTCCGTTTTTATAGGTTTTGGATAGCTAAACTCTCATACAAGAGAGGTCAATTCTTACGTTTATTTATTAATTTAGTTCTATCCAGAAAGGAATTTTTCATTCTAAAAATTTCTATATTCAACTCTATATGATTAGTATCAGCAGTATGTAATTTTTCCGAACGCTATTTTACTTTCTCCAATTCTTTATAGCTTAAGCTTTTAAGTACATCAGGATATGTTTTCCAGGCATAGTATCCATATATTCCTAGACAAATTATAATTTTGAAACACATTGAGGCAATGGTTAGGCTTAAGAAGTGATCAATTAATATTGCAATACCATATACGAAAAACGCCATGGTTACTGGCAAGAGATGATATTTCCAGATAAGGTTTTGATAGCCTTCTACAGATCGATAGGCAAATATGTTTTGTAGCAAATTACTGATTAACTGTCCAATAAGAAAAAGACAAACTATGGTAAGCAAACTTGCATACTGGAATGCTATAAGGAGAATTCCAATTTTTAGAATATTCGAAACAAGTTCTAATTTAAAAAGAGTATCTGATTTGCCTAGCGATAATAATATTTGAGTAGGTAATGTAGTCGATATGATGATGGATGCTATGGCTAATAGTTTTAGTATATTAATCATGGGATACCATTCTTCAGAAAGATAAGAGTATATCAATGTATCAGATGTAATCATTACAATTAGTAACAAAGGAATAATTATCATCGTCAGAAGAAGAATAAATTTAAATAGTAGATTTCTATACTCTTCGGCATCTTCGATTTTGCTCAGTGCGGAATAAGCAACTGATCGTGTTTTAGCATGTATTTCTCTGGCAGGTTTTTGTACAAATGTTTTAGCTCTATTGTATATCCCAAGATCAGTGGTCCCTAGCATTTTTAGTACCATCAAATTGTCTAATTGATTGGCACCATATCTGAGAAGCTGAGTGCCCAAGACTCCTCTACTAAATTTATGCATGTCCTTCAGAGAATTATAACTGAATGTAAATCTGGGAAGCCACTTACTATTATACCAAACAAGAATAGTTACTACTATTCCTGCGCTTAATCCCCTCCAGAGTAGGCTATAAACATTATATTGATACACAGCTAATATAATAGCCAATATAGCAGAGACAATAGTTGCGTAAATGTGTATGATAGAATGCTGTTTGAAATCTAATTTTCGTTCCAATATAGCTAAAGGAACTACATTAATGGCTTGTAATAAATATGCCAATGAAAAGAATGTTAGGTATTCTTGCATTCTGTTAATTTCAAGATAATCTCCCAAAGCATCGCCTAAGATAAATGACAAGACTACTACCATAATTCCAAAGCCTACATTAATCCAAAATACGGTGCTGAGGATAGTATGGTCAATTATTTTTTCTCTGATTATCGCTGAAATATAGCCCTGACCAATAAATATGGAACCCAATCCAAGTACCAAAAATAATGTGGCTAAAATTCCAAAATCCTCGGGTGTCAAAAATTTTAATAGGGCTGCAGATGTAACTAGCGAAATAGCATGTATAACAATTGAGGAGATATAATTCCAATAGATACTTTGCTTGATATTTCTATTGAGATTTTTCACGTTTTATTTAGATAATTTAGCCTCTTTTATAAAGTTGCTTCTTTCTTTTTTTCTCATATTAAGACTATCGATTATTTTTTCTTTTTCTGATTCTAACATTGATAATAATCTATTCACTTTATGAGTAGCAGATACAGTACTATTTAATGCTACTTGTAGTTTTTTTACGATAATCCAGTCTGTAATTAGACCATCGTAAAAATTGTCTACAAATGCTTTGAAATGATAATTGTCTAAGTTAAGATCGTAGTCTGGATAAAGATCTTTTAGTTCCTTTTCAAAGATATTGAATTTTACTTGTACTACGCCTACAAGTTTTTGTGCTTTATCTACGTAACCTTTTTTTTCATAGCTGCTATATCTTCCTTTACCTTGCATCCTATAAAGGCCCCATTGTTTGACGTACTTTAAATTTTTTATCATCAGATTCAAATGCTTCAATACATCATTACCTGATTCGGTAGCTTCATCTGTCTCCTTAATGAGTTGCTTGGACACCTTTATAAGGTTATCTATTTTATTTAATTCGACGGCAATGTTAGGGTAGCTCAACTTTATTTTTCTCTCCTTTTCTTTGAGTAGAATTTGATATAATTTCTGAGCTTCGTTTCTCCTATTAATTTTTTTAGTTAATATTTTTTCTTCATACTTCAGTACTTCAAGTTCATCTATAAGACTATTGTAAGTAAGTACTTCCTGTAGATACTCTTGTCGTTCCTTTTCTAATTGTTCTTCATGATTACCAAGTACTTTTTGAAAAAGAGCAGAGACGCCATTTTTTTCTAATCTTTCGACATCGGAGAGTTCCTCATTCATTCTTCTGCCTTGTTGTCTGACATCATGCTCCACATTCTGTATTTCCGATTCCACTATTAGTAGTCGCTTCTCGGCCCTTAGAATCATGTGAAGATCTTCTTCAGCATTGATAAGTTGTATATTAAATTCTTCGGCACTCATCTAGAGTTATAAATTTTAGAATATTTAGAATTAAAATTTAAGGTGTCTAACAGTTGCCGAGTTATTTATTAATTGCCTTAATGAAGCGATACCTATATTAAGATGATCGTCCACGAATTTTTTCGTAACAGTTTTATCGCTTTTGCTTGTTTTAACACCGTCTGGCACCATTGGCATATCCGAGACTAACAATAATGCACCAGTAGGTATTTTATTGTAGAATCCTACAAGAAATAAAGTTGCTGTTTCCATATCAATACCCATCGCTTTGGTATTGCGAAGGTATTTTTTAAATGATTCATCAAATTCCCAAACTCTCCTATTCGTTGTGTAAACGGTACCAGTCCAATAATCTCTTTCAAAATCTCTTACCGTAGTGGATATTGCTTTTTGGAGTGCAAACGAAGGTAATGCAGGTACTTCTGCAGGCAAATAATCATTACTTGTACCATCTCCTCTTATACCAGCTATTGGAAGAATAAGGTCGCCTACATTATTCTGTTTTTTTAGTCCACCACATTTACCGAGAAATAGTACGGCTTTAGGTCTTATAGCTGAAAGCAAATCCATAATTAAAGCCGCATTTGGACTTCCCATTCCGAAGTTAATAATGGTTATGTTCTTATAAGTAGCGGATATCATATTATGATTCTTACCGTCTACCTTAACTCCCTTCATTTTCGCAAACCTTTTTACATAGTTATTGAAGTTTACCAATAAAATGTATTCACCTAGTTTATCCAAGGACACTCCTGTATATCTGGCGAGCCAGTCATTTACTATTTCTTCTTTAGTCTTCATGGTTATGCGTTTTTAAAAGATGAGCATTAGTTAAACAGTTCAAAAACTGTGCCCTCATAAAATTTGCTCTTAATTACTGGAAGGCCTTTATGTAAAAGAGCGACATACCATGTGGTAAGTCGCTCTTAGTAAAATCGGAGACATTGGGATAGCCTCCACTATAATCTTTCGTGTTGTATTTATTTTTCTTCAGGAGTTAGTCGTTCTTCCTCCGGAATATCATCTACCAGTTCTGGAGCATATACTGCTCTGATTTTAGCCATAATTTCTTCTGCTACTTCAGGGTTGTCGATCATAAACCTTTTAGCACCTTCTCTACCTTGAGCTACTTTGGTACCGCTATAACTAAACCAAGATCCAGCTTTCTGAATGATTTCATTTTCCACTCCTAAATCAATAATCTCACCTGTTTTAGAGATTCCTTCTCCAAACATAATGTCGAAGGTAGCAATTCTAAACGGAGGTGCAAGCTTATTTTTTACAACTTTCACTTTGATAGGATTACCTACAATATTACCTTCTTTATCCTTAATAGCAGATCCGGATTTACGGATATCTAACCTAACGGAAGCATAGAATTTCAGGGCGTTACCTCCAGTGGTAGTTTCAGGATTACCAAACATGACACCTATCTTCTCTCTCAATTGATTGATGAAAATACAGCAACATCCAGTACGTCCGATACTTCCAGTTAACTTTCTAAGTGCTTGTGACATAAGTCTTGCATGAAGACCCATCTTAGAGTCACCCATTTCACCTTCTATTTCTGCTCTCGGTACTAGGGCCGCTACAGAATCTATCACTAGAATGTCTACTGCACCAGATCTAATTAGATTTTCAGCAATTTCCAATGCTTGCTCACCATTGTCAGGCTGTGATATCAATAGATTTTCAGTGTCTACTCCTAAACTCTCGGCGTAGAATCTATCAAATGCATGCTCAGCATCAATAATGGCCGCGATACCGCCTGATTTTTGACATTCTGCTATAGCATGTATAGCGAGAGTAGTCTTACCAGAAGATTCTGGACCGTATATCTCTACCACTCTACCTTTTGGAAATCCACCCATCCCTAGAGCTATATCTAGTCCTAGCGATCCAGTTGAGATCGATTCAATATTTACTGCTTGTTTGTCTCCAAGCTTCATTACGGTACCTTTACCGTATGTTTTTTCAAGCTTATCTACCGCTAAACCTAGCGCTTTGAGCTTTTCTTCTTTTTCTTTAGATAATTTCGCCATTCTCTATTGTAATATTAATAAGTGGTTAGGTATGCATGCATTTCAGCATAGTATTTGACTAAGATTCAAGATCCAAAAGGTCAAATATTCAGGAAAGCAAATATAAGTAACTTATCTATATATTATGTACCATACCGATGGTATACTTCAACTGATTGAGGATGTGTGATTTAGACTTATAATTAGTGTCGTGAGCTGGCTCAATTTAGCTCTTAATAAAAAAACTGCTGCTTAGAGTGAGCAAAAAGTGGTCAAATGCTATTAACATTGTATTCAATACTAAAATGGGATTTTATAAAATCTGTGATGATCAATTCATATAAAGACTAAAGAGATGCGAATAGGAATAGTGTGTTATCCAACATATGGTGGTAGTGGAGTAGTAGCAACCGAGCTAGGTATGGCTCTAGCTAAATCAGGTCATCAGATACATTTTATTACTTATAAGCGTCCAGCTAGGTTAAATAAATTTCACGCTAATATATTTTTTCATGAAGTGTCTGGAGCAGATTATCCTTTATTTGAATACGCTCCATATGAAACCTCATTAGCTAGTAAATTAGTAGATGTAATAAAATATGAAAGCCTAGATGTTTTACATGTCCATTATGCGATTCCACACGCTGCTGTTGCATATATGGCAAAGCAAATATTAAAGTCACATGGTATTAGTATACCTGTAGTAACGACTCTTCATGGAACTGATATTACACTCGTAGGTGCAGATAAAACTTTTGGTCCTGTAGTCGAATTTAGCATTAATAATTCTGATGGCACGACAGCAGTTTCTAAGATGCTTAAAGATGTAACCGAAAAAACTTTTAGCATAGAAGAGCCTATTGAAGTGATCTATAATTTCATTGATTTTGATCGATTTAGAAAAGTGGATAAAAATCATTTTAGAATGGCCTTAGCTCCTGATGGAGAAAAAGTCTTGATTCATGTTTCGAATTTTAGAAAGGTGAAAAGAGTAGACGATGTTATAAAAGTATTTAACATCGTGCAGAAGCAATTTCCTGCCAAACTATTGTTAGTAGGGGATGGTCCAGAAAGAAATGTTTGTGAAGCATTATGCAGAGAATTAGGAGTTTGTCAAGA
>CALBEE010000033.1 GCA_937927575.1 uncultured Saprospiraceae bacterium
AATCAATCTTTTAAAATGGGCCTTGGAGTAGCGTTCGGTTTGAGATATAAATTATCAGATGTAACATCTGTATATTGTAGTCCTAATTACTTTAGCTACATAACGTCGTTCACTAAGAGATCTGAATCTCATTCTGAGAATTATAGTTTACTCGGATTGCAAATTGGAATGAGTTATAAATTAAATTAGGTGCTTTAATGGCCTATAGATGGCTCTTACTTTATTCGATAACGAAATTAGTAGTCTTCACATTTAATCGATTATAGTAGATACTGCCTTATCCGAAATAGTTGCTTTATTAGTATGATAGATGGAATGGTAATTATCTAATATAATTTCATGTTTCACTAGAGTGCTACCAATGTCTATCTTCTGACTTATTGATTTGGATTAATACTTTTAGCACTTGAGGCATTTCTAGATTGATCTGAGGTGTCACATTTCACCCATTTGGGTGAAGGACGTAAAAAAATCAAATCGTTTCTTTGATAATATTATAGGGTCGTCAGCTATTGTGATGACGATACAGTGTTTGCGCAATAACTTAATTGCGATGATACGGCTATTAACATATGCAAAACCCTGAATTTCGTAATTCTATTCAAGTTAAGAGGTAGTGTAAGGTGCTGCCTCTTTTTATTTGGCTTTGCTTTCTTCTAGTATTTTTCGAGTTTCTGGTAATGGATCGATGCCAAATTCAGTTTCTAATATAGCCTCACAAGCATTATAGGTTTTAATGACCATAGGGCGATTTCCATTTAATAAATAGGCTTTCATTTGTAAGCGATAGGCTTCCTCCCATGTATTGTCTATTTGTAATGCGCGTTGAGCTAAACGGATGGCTTCGGCAGGTAAGGTTTGAAGTTGTAATTCACCTAAACTCATATAAGCATTCAGAATGATCAGTTGAATTCGTTCACGTTCTTCGGACGACCAATCTTCATACAGACGATTAGTCATGTATACACCTCTATCGAATTCAAGAGCTTTGGTATATGCTTCTATCGCTATATTTTGATTTTTGTGAAAATTTTGATTTCCAAGAACTATCAATGATTCTAATAGGTCAATATCAACGACTATAGACTCTAATTCTAAGTGATATAAGGATCCATTTCTAATTATGTATGAGGGTTCTTGTCCTTTAGGGCGATTAGGTTCTAAAGCCTTGTTAGCACCATGATGCGCAACTTTAAAATTTTGTAGACCAGCTTTGCCATCAAGGTCGTACCAGATTCTATCGATGATCTGTTCTTTATGAAGGCCTTGCCGTTTTCGACTGGTAATCAGAAATTGAAACAACTGAAGACTTGCGTCTCTACCAAATTGTTTTGCATCAATACGAAGACCGTCTATAGTCACTCCAAAGTTTCCTAAGGTTTGAACATAGATTTGCGCCGTATCGATTTGGGCTAATATAGATTGTATTTCTGAAGATATACTACCCACTATTTTGACTTCTTCAGTTGGTCTATTTTACTATTCAGAGCCGCTAATTCCTTCGATATCGATTCTAGTCTTTCCATTACTTTGTCATTGTCTCTTCCTAATACTCCTAAGACATTATCAAAATCTAATTTTTTTCCTATTTCGTCCTTTACGCTACCTATACGATCTTGTATTTGCTCTTGTACATATTCCGCTTGTTTCATTGGATCACGTAATGTATCCATGACAAGTTTTGGTGCTTCGGCTGTCACTTTCTTCCAAATACCAAAGCTCTTGGATAAAATTCCTTTTTGCTCTTCAGGCGTCTTATCAACAATCGCATTTTTAGTGAGATCTGCTAGATTTGACTGGATGAAATTAAGTGCTTCTTCAACTTCTAAAAATTTGCTTTCTGTTCCACTTTGTACATGTCTAATATTTCCTCTCCATTGTACCTCATGAGCTCCATCATCACCATCAAATATCTTTTGAGTGAAACGGATCATAAATGATGCTGTTTCTTCTTTTCGTGTTGCCATATAATTAATATTTATCTGTAAGTGAAATTACGTTTTTTTGTGAGTAGATACCTATAAAATATAAAAGGGACTCATAGCTTTCGCTAGAGTCCCTTTCTTATAATCCTAGAGTTATGCCTAATTCAATGAAAATATTTTTTTAAATCTTTTGACACCACTTTCCATTTGACCTTTCATATCTGCTACTGTTTCAAAGAAGATATCTTGTTGCTTAGCAGTAATCTTAAGACCATTTTTTACAGTCTTATCTGTTAGTTTTATCCACTTGTCACTGTTATTCGTGATTCCTTCGACTACGCTATCTGCTATTTTTAGTCCCATATTATTGATACTTTTTGCAGTACCAGTAATGACTTCAGGAGTAGCGTTTTCTTTGATGATTTCCGTAGTAGTATCTACCGCTTTTTTCACTTTTGTCTTAGCATATTCGTTTACCATTGTAACGTTAGATTTGATATCTTCCATTACTTCAGTTACTACTTTTTTAGACTCTTTATTCATTGTCTGGGCAGTCCCTTTGATAGCTTTTACACTGTCATTGAAATCTATTTTTACTTCTTTATTTTTCTTTGCTCTTTTAGTAGCCATGATGTTGTATTTTTATTTCTAATGATTTTTGATTCAAGTAATAGATATGATTTACTTAGCGATTTTCTTCGCTTCATTGATCCATTGCTTAGTATTTGCGGTAGCGTAAATTTTGCCTTTACCTTCTAAGATAGCATCTACTTTCTTTTGAGAAGATTTAGCTAATTGAGCTACAGTTTTAATTCCTCCATTAGATAGTATTTGACTAGTCTTCGGTCCTACTCCGGTAATGTCGGTTAGTTGAGCGGCCTTTACTTTTTTAGCTTTTGTAGCAGCTGTTCCTTTTGACTTTGTGATAGACTTCGCCGTTTTGGTAGCCTTAGCTTTTACCGCTTTAGTAGCCTTTTTTGTTTTAGGCGTTGCAGTCATTTTAGCAGCTTTATCTTCCATTTGAGTAGCTGCATTTTCTATGCTCTTTTTAGTTTTGGCAATCGTCTTTTTGGCTTCCTTCACTGAAGCTTTAGCTTTTGTTTCTACATCTTGCATAGAGTGCTCTATTTTATCACTAACTGTTGCGATCGCATTTTCTATAGCGTCTTTAGCTTCGGCAGTTTTAGCTTTCACTTCTTTGATAATATTGAATCCTACAAGCTTTTGTAGTCTTTGTGCTCCCTTACCATATTGAGAAACGATGCCTTCTAAGGCGTCTAAAGCAATATCTTGTTGCTTTCCATATATCTTAACACCACCTTTCACGGCTTTTTGTAAGATTTTATTCCATTCATTTCCTGCTCTGTAAGCTTCATCTACTAATGTCTCAGTCACTTGGTAAGTAGTATCATATATCTTGCCTGCAGCTGTGATAGATTGATCGATTTTTTGATCTACAGTTTTAAGATATTCAGTTGTTGTTGCTTTCTTAGTAGCCATTACGTATGTATTTATTTAATAATTATAGTGCAAATGTAAATACACCGAGTTACAGCAGGGTTACACAAGCACTTTTGCGCAGCAAAAGTGCGTAGTCGGAGTGTGAGTACGGCTTTCGCAGACAAGAGTGGCTTGCGCAGCAAACGCGCGAAGTCTTAGTATAATGTGGCTTTCAAAGAAAACACATGGGCTAAGAAAACGTGCGTACTCCGAAAAGCTATTTTTAGCGCAGCAAAAGTGCGTAGTCGGAGTGGGAGTACGGCTTTCGCAGACAAGAGTGGCTTGCGCAGCAAACGCGCGATGTCTTAGTATAATGTGGCTTTCAAAGAAAACACATGGGCTAAGAAAACGTTCGTACTCCGAAAAGCTATTTTTTGCGCAGCAAAAGTGCGTAGTCGGAGTGGCAGCCAAGTGTTTTACGTAATAAAACACGAAGTCGGAAGGAGCATGTGGCTTGCGCAGCAAACACATGGATTCCGAGTAAGGAAGTCGAGGAGCTGTAAGATGGATTTCCGTAAAACACGAAGTCGGAAGGAGAATGTGGCTTGCGCAGCAAACAAATGGCTTCCGAGCGATGCCATAGAAGGGCTGTAAAATGGAAGTCGGAAGAAGAATGTGGCTTGCGCAGCAAAGACATGGGTTCCGAGCGAGGCAATAAAAGGGCTGCAAGATGGATTTCAATAAAACACGAAGTCGGAAGGAAAATGTGGCTTGCGCAGCCAACACATGGGTTCCGAACGAGGCATTAGAGAAGCGTTAGAATGGATTACAGTAAAATGGAAGTCGATACGAGAATGTAGCTTGCGAAGCAGACATCTGGTATACTGACTTAAGCATTAGAAGAATCTTAAATCGACCAATGCCAAGCTTAAGTTACTAATACATGGTTTAAGTAAATACTATTATTAGCCTACCTGCCCAAGCTTCCATACCATTTTTCATTATTTGTACTTATTGACTTGTAATTGGGTGGGCTACTTCCTATTTTACAGTATCAAGAGCATATTGAGTTTTAGGCTTATATACATTAGTAAAGAATTAAGATTACATGCAGGAAATACTTTCTCATTCTACATTTAAAAAGATAATTACAGACTTCGCTAAGTCTGCTAATCTTACAGTAGAGCAAGTAGAAAAAGATGCTATAGTATTTCTTAAAGAAATGTATACGCAGCAAAATCCTATAATTCAAACACTTGCTGTACGTGGATCGCAATATCTTTTAGATAAGGGATATGATACCACTATTGATGTAAATGCCAATGAAATAAAGAGTCTCGCTAAGACCATGCGACGACATCCTGTCGCTTTTGTAATGACACATAAAACCTATATTGATATGATGGTTTTAGGTGTGGCTTTGGCAAGGCATGGACTACCGATTCCATACATTTTTGGAGGTATCAATATGAGTTTTCTTGGATTGGGTGAGTTAGGAAGGAAGTCAGGTGCGATTTTTATTCGAAGATCTTTTAAAGACAATCCACTGTATAAGTTGATTCTCAAGTTTTATATCTCATTTCTGATTGAACAGCAATCACATTTTATGTGGGCTATTGAAGGGACAAGATCGCGTACGGGTAAGATTTTGTGGCCCAAAATGGGTATCTTAAAGTATATCGTCGAAGCGGAAAAACTTACTCGTAAAGAAGTAAAATACATACCTGTATCCATAGTGTATGACCTTATTCCTGATGTAAAGGATATGATTGTCGAAGGCCGTGGATTTGAAAAGTCGCCAGAAAGTCTCATGTGGCTGATCAATTACATGCGTAAAATGATCAACACTGATTTGGGTAAAATTAGTATCAGATTTGGTGATGCTGTAGATAAGGATAGACTGGCGGATGTAGATTTACCGAAAGTGGTTGAGCAATCGCACCAGCCTCAGATTCCAAAATTTGCTTTTGATCTTGTACATGATATTAATAGCATTACGCCGATCACTACCGGTTCTTTAATTTGCGCAGCCTTATTAAGTACCTACGCTTTATCCAAACAAGGACTAGAAGAGGCAGTACATGAGCTGATGGAATTGATAGAAAATCATAAATCTGATGCACTGGTAGAACGTGGAAGACCATTTGGACAAAGTATTCAGACAGCTATTAATCGATTTATCAAAGAAGGAATACTCAAAAAAATAGGGGAGACTGGTAAACTCAGATATGCTATAGTTCCAGAAAATTATATGCGTGCGTCCTATTATGCCAATATGTGCGTCCAGTATTTATACCATAGAGCTTTTATTGAATTGGCACTTATGAAAGTTGGGGCTTCTCGATCACAAAATCGAATGACGATTTTTTGGAAGGAGATAATGGAATTGCGAGAGCTTTTTAAGTTTGAGTTTTTCTATAGTAAGAAAGCATTGTTTAGCGATATTATTGAACGTGATTTGGATAATATTGATACCAAATGGGCAGATACCATTAGCAATCCAAAAGTGAGAGCAACCGCATTACTTTCTGGCCAAAAGATTTTGCTTTCACAGACTGTTTTATATACGTATGTAGAAGCTTATAAAGTAGTCGCGCAATGTTTATTGGATCTCGATAGTCGCACATCACTTTCAGAAAGTAGTTTGTTAGAGGAGTCCCTTCTCAAGGGTGAAGAGATGCATTGGCATGGTCTTATTCAAAGGATAGGATCGGTTTCCAAACCATTTGTAATGAATGGTGTGAGATATGCCGCTAATAGGGAATATTGGAAACCTGATGGCAAGGTGAATCGTAAAGAAATCAAGAAGTGGCTTTCTTCATTAATTGATATATCTGAAAGAATCCAAAAGCTTCAATTGAAGATCACGGCCAGCAAGAAAAGTAATAAAAAAGTAATACCGCTGTCTAAGAAAATTATTCCAGGATCCAAAACTGAGATGATCACTTCCAAAGTAATTGAAGGTGAAGATGGACCTCGGATTGGAGCTTTTTTTGATTTAGATCGAACTTTGATCAAAGGATTTTCAGCTAAGAAATTTTTCCAAAAAAGATTAACTAGCGGTAAGATGACTTCTAAGGAAGTCTTAGCTCAATTTAATGGCGTAATGATCTATGCCATGGGCAATCGTAATTTTGCAGGTCTCGCAGCTATAGGCGCTAAAGGGATTAATGGTTTAGATGAAAGCTTATTTATAGAAACAGGTGAAGAAGTATATTATGAGCATTTAGCCAAAGAAATTTATCCTGAATCTAGAGCATTAGTGGATGCACATTTAGCTAAAGGACATACCGTGGCTATTATTTCAGCGGCCACGCCATATCAAGTCAATCCTGTAGCCAGAGATCTAGGCATAGATCATGTCATGTGTACGCGCATGGAAGTCGTGGAAGGTAAGTTTACAGGTAAAATAGTAGAACCTGCCTGTTGGGGAGAAGGTAAGGCGATCGCAGCAAGATCCTTAGCGCAGAAACTAGATCTAGATCTAAGCAAATCACACTTTTATACAGATAGCGCTGAAGATATTCAACTCATGGATATTGTTGGCTATCCACACCCTGTCAATCCAGATCATGAGTTAAGTAAAATAGCTTACGAGCGGAATTGGCCAATTCTTAGATTTAACGACGAGAAGCGTCCGGGCATTTCTAATTTATTAAGGACATTTTTAGCAGTAGGCTCTTTGGTGCCTGGCGCGATGAGTGGCGTTGTATCTGGAGCGGCCAATTGGTCTGTGAGAGATGGTGTAAATAATATGATGGCTACAGTAGGAGATGTAGGATGTACTATTGCAGGTATTAAGTTAGTCGTGCATAATGAACATAATGTTTGGGATCATCGCCCTGCAGTTTTTTTATTCAATCATCAAAGTAATGTAGATCTTCTCATCATGGCGAAGATTCTTAGAAAAGATGCTGTGGGAGTAGGTAAAAAGGAATTACAATACACACCAGCAGGTCCTTTCCTTAAAGCCGCAGGCCTAATATTTTTAGATAGAAAAAATTCCGCTAAATCCATAGAAGCTTTGAAGCCAGCAGTCGAAGCTTTGAAGTCAGGCACTTCGATTGGTATCGCTCCAGAAGGGACTCGTAGTTATGATTATCAGTTAAGTACATTTAAGAAAGGTGCTTTTCATATAGCAATGCAGGCGGGTGTACCGATAGTGCCAGTAGTGATTAAAAATGCACACGATGTGATGCCTCGTGGTTCTAATTTTATAAAGCCTTCGGTAGTCGAAGTGGTGGTCTTGGATCCTATTTCTACTAAAAGATGGAAGAAAGAAACACTTGATAAAAATGTAAAGAAAGTTAGAGATCAATTTCTTAAAGTCTTGGGTCAAGATACAGTTGCTAAGAAGGGTAGAAAGAAGAAAAGGTAATATTTGCTAATTCGCCAAATAAGTAATTTAGTGTATTCCTTTATAAAACAGTAAATATTTATATCATTCAATCATGGACGAAATTTCTTTTTCATATTTGAATAAACTAGCAGAGCAGATGATTACGATAAGCTCGTTATTAGGTGGTTTTTCTATAGCTGTGATTGCTAATCTTCTAACTTCAGATCTCAAGACGAAATTAAATAAGTACTTCGTAGCTGCTTCTACTTTGGCGGCTTGCTTTTTTTTGATTACAGTATTTGCAATGACCAATCTACTTCTTAAAACTACTACAGGTTTTCCTCTTAAGGTAGATCAGAGTTCATTAGAAATCCCTAAGTTAATTGGTGCGACTTCATTCTATTTAGGAATAATATCGCTGTTAACATTAATCTCATTGTCAGGTTGGACAAAATCAAAGAAGCTCGGCATTTTTACGACAACTATTGGAATAATAACTCTGATAATTACCATTTTGATGACGGGAATATAGACTTAAGTCATAGTCGAAAGGCAGTACATGGTATATCGATTTTGCTGGGACAAAAGAGATAAGTGTCTATTTACTTAGCAATAATCATTAACTTATCAATCCAATTAACTTATTCACTTTTTTCTCGTCTCCAGTTACTATGACTCTACCTTGTATTAATGCGGATTCGTATTCTAACGCTCCAGATTCAATCTTTTTAAGATGTTTGGCTAAGATGGTAATGCTGGAATCGGCATCATTAACTTTTCCTTTTTTTATGGTGCCAGGTTGTGCATTTAGATTTAGCGTATATTCTGTTGGATGGCTGCCTCTGATAAGGAATTGAATTTTACCAAAATTTTTCGGAAAGTGCTTCGGATTCTCCTTTAGAATCTTACGAAGTTTAGTAAAGTAACTACTTACATTTATTTTCTTTACTTGTTTCGCATCACTTATTCTTTTGATTTTATCACTGGCTGGGTCGTAATTAAGAATATGCTCTTCTAACTCATTGGCTGCATCTAATATATAGTCTGAAAATTGATCTAGGTCGGGCATAGATTTAATATCTGATGTCGGACTTATAGATATTTTTCCATCCATGCTAAGTACTGTAATGATAAGGCCCATACCATCGATAATCGGCGCCATTCCCATTACATTTAGTACACGATGACCTTGCATATATATTGGTATTTGAGGTCCTGGTACATTTGTAATCACCACATTGAATACAGGATTATGCATTTTGGCTACGTTAAATCTCGTATACATTCTTGCAGCATTATTGGCGATCCCAAAAGGTACTGCTTCGGCTAGATTGCTTAAAGTTTTTGCACCCATTGCACCTTGATAAGTTTTACCTTGTATCGTATTAGAGTATATTTTTTCTAATCGCTCTATAGGATCTTCAATATGTGTAGCCAATTGGATCAACATCGCATTTAATTGATTGCCACTTTTAGCATCACTTTTAGATCTAGTGGATACAGGTACCATAGCCACTAATGGTTTTTTAGGTAGCATTTTTTTCTCCAATAAATATCTCCTAAGTGCTCCAGCGCAAATAGCTAGTATGATATCGTTAAGAGTAGTGCCCATTTTATTTTTCAGCGCCTTAGTTCTAGCTAAAGAGATGATGCTTGTATTCCATTTTCTCTCTGCTGCTATGATTCCATTTAAAGGAGTATGCGGTGCAGTAAAAGGTGCAGTAGGCAGATCAAGATGTTGCACTCTAGTTACGAAGCCAGCTTTGATTGTCGCTTCCAATGATTCTTTCAGCAACTTAGGTAACCGCAATGGGTTCTTGGCAAATCCCAGACCCGTTTTCAATACCAAACTTAATTCGTTAGGAAGCGGTTTAGGTTTCCAGGGTTTTGGATCTTTTATTGGACTAGGTTCTGGATTCAGATCAAAAAGACTTGCCATTATTCCTGCACCTGCCATACCGTCAATCGCAACATGATGTATTTTCGAAATTATCGCTACTGAGCCAGATTCTACCTGAGACAAATTATCTAATCCTTCGACAAAAGTAAATTCCCATAAGGGTCTATTTTGATCAAGGGGTTTACTAAATATTTTAGAAGCCATCTTTCTCAATTGCTTCCAATCTTTATTTTTTGGAAGTGCAACATGATTTAAATGCATATTGATATTAAAGTCAGGATCATCTACCCAAAACGGATGATCAATACTCATAGGAGCAAACATCAACCTTTGTCTAAACTTAGGTAATACATGTAATTTCGAAAGGATGAGTTTTTTAAAATCAGAATACTCCAGTGCTCCTTCAATCACTACCACACTGCCAATGTGCATTGGACTAGTTTCTGTCTCACCGTATAGAAAAGTAGCATCCATACCAGATACTTTTTTCACATTAGGCACTTTGATTTGTGATAAAATTTGATTGAGCATAATACTTACTATTTTACGACTTTAAGATTAGTATCTATATTATTATCTGAGACAAGCGAAGGGTAAAATTTTTCTTCGATATATCCTTTAGGTTTAAAGTGTTGCCAATTTTCTTCACTCAATTTTAAGCGATCAGCGATGATGATAAGTACGCTAGGATTGACACCCAAGCCAAGATGACTTCCTCTTACCTGTATGTTCTGATGGATTTCATTTTCTGATTGTTCCATACATAACTGCCAAGGTACGACACCATCTTCTTTTGAGTAGATGGCAGTAGTAGGTACTGGAGCAGGGTAGGGTATATCATTTAAAAAATCTTCATCAATGGGACTGCCTGAAGTTTTTTCACTAATGATATCAAAAATCCACTTCGCATTATTGGCTTGAGTCACTCCTTTAAAAGGTGAGCCTAAAGTGATCATTTGTCTAACCATATTCGGTCTAGCTTTAGCAATTTGCCTAGCGAATACGCCACCAAGACTCCAGCCGATTAGACTGACTTTTGCCTTATGCTGATGATACAGATACTCAACTTTCTTGATCATCTCTTCTAGCACTTCTAGCTCTCCAAGATTTCTTCCATTTCCCCAACCATACACAGAATAGCCTAAGTTGTGTATAAAACTCCTCATAGGTATGGTGGACTTATCTGTCGAAAGAAAACCAGGAAGAATCAAGACAGGATGATCATCACCATCTTTAGGAATTCTCGATATTAGTCGAAAAGGAAAATAGGTGGTCAATTCGACTAAGGCCCTATAGCCTTCAGTTAATCCCCATATAAAAGGTGGTCTTTTGATTCTCATTGCCGTCTCACTCATATATACCAAATGTACTGTATCTGATAGTAATATGGTATTAAGATTATAATATTCTCCATACATAGATCTTTTAATTTCAAGATGCTATAAGCTAGAATGTTACTTGATTGACAGTGAAGAAACATCTAAACTGTTATTTTACAGCATATTACCTATTAAATAAATATTTAATGTATATTTACTCCGTAATAGAGTAGCATGACACATGTTATTGATTAAATGAAAACTACAGTCGATTCACAATAGATTATCTATCAGAGAGTTAGACTAATAATAAAACTACAATCCATGGCTAAGATTTTAATCGTAGATGACGATAAAGGAATTCGTAATACGCTGAGAGATATACTCGAGCTCGAAAAGTATAAGGTAGATGATGCACCTGATGGTTTAGATGCTATCGTAAAATTGAAGCAGAACGATTATGATGTAATCATCATGGATATCAAGATGCCAAAAATGGACGGTATGGAAGCACTTGAGCGTATCCAAATCTTAAAGCCTGATGTTCCAGTGATTATGATTTCTGGTCATGGTAATATAGACACTGCTGTAGATTCTGTAAAAAAGGGTGCTTTTGATTTTATCCAGAAGCCGCCAGATTTAAACAGGCTATTTATTACGATTCGTAATGCAATGGATAAGTCTAGCCTTATCACAGAGAAAAAGACATTACAGCGAAAAGTAACTAAAAAATCGGCTGTACAAGAGATCATTGGTACTTCTGCTCCTATCAAGTTTATTAAAGAGACTATAGATACTGTGGCACCTACTGATGCAAGAGTATTAGTTACCGGATCTAATGGTGCAGGAAAAGAATTGGTGGCTAGATGGTTGCATGAGAAAAGTAATCGTAAAGATAACCCAATAGTAGAAGTGAATTGTGCGGCTATTCCATCAGAATTGATAGAATCTGAACTATTTGGTCATGAAAAAGGATCATTCACATCAGCACATAAACAAAGAATTGGAAAATTTGAATCTGCCAGCGGAGGTACACTATTCTTAGATGAGATTGGTGATATGTCTTTATCTGCTCAAGCGAAAGTACTAAGAGCGCTACAAGAAAGTAGAATCACGAGAGTCGGTGGGGAGAAAGAAATCAAGGTAGACGTTAGAGTAGTAGCGGCCACTAATAAAGACCTAAGAGCCGAAATAAGTAAAGGGAATTTCAGAGAAGATCTTTATCATAGATTGGCAGTAATACTTATAGATGTGCCTGCGCTGAATGATAGACGAGAAGATATTCCTCAGTTAGTGGAACATTTTGTAAAGAATATTTGTGCTGAGTATGGTACTCCTATCAAGAAAGTAGATACTACAGCGATGAAATTATTAAAAGAGAATAACTGGACAGGTAATATTAGAGAGTTACGTAACGTTGTAGAAAGGCTCATAATATTGAGTGGAGAGAATATCAGTAAGAAAGACGTGCAAAACTATGTAGTCAATAATGCTGATAATAGATCCAAGTTACAATCTCTAATGGATCAATTCGATAGCGAGGAAAAGTTCTTGGCTTTTGCTAGAGAGGAATTTGAAAAGTATAAAGGTGTATTAGTATAAATCACTATAACACGAAATAATATTAAGACCTAAACAGTGACGCAAAATTCAATGTTTAGGTCTTGCTTTGTAAACATAAATGAAAATGTATTGACATGAGCGATAGCAACGAAATAAAAAAAGACGAGAAAGGATTACATAGAAAACAATGGACGAAACTTGAAGGTGAGAATAGTTGGACTATGTTTAAAGTGCTTGCAGAATTTGTAGACGGATTCGAGACACTGAATAAATTAGAACCATGTATTTCAGTTTTTGGTAGTGCACGGACTAAACCGGAAGAACCGCATTATCAATTGGCAGTAGATGTCGCTAAGAGATTAGTAGAGGCTGGCTTTGGTGTGATTACTGGTGGTGGTCCAGGTATAATGGAGGCAGCCAATAAAGGTGCTTATATGAATGGAGGTCTCTCAGTAGGATTAAATATTAATCTTCCATTTGAGCAATCTCATAATCCTTATATCGATCCAGATAAAAATATAGACCATAGATATTTCTTTGTTCGCAAGGTGATGTTTGTGAAGTATGCACAAGCCTTTGTAGCCATGCCTGGAGGATTTGGAACACTTGATGAATTATTTGAGGTGTTAACATTGATACAGACCAAAAAAATTACAAACGTTCCTGTCATTTTAGTAGGAAAAGACTTTTGGCAAGGAATGGTGGATTGGGTTAAAAATACCATGTTAGATAAATATGGAAATATTAGTCCTAAAGATATGGATATGATTCCGATTACTGATGATGTTGACGAAGTGGTACAGATTATCGAAGACTTCTATGCT
The DNA here is from genome assembly GCA_937927575.1 of uncultured Saprospiraceae bacterium. Classification (GTDB taxonomy): domain Bacteria; phylum Bacteroidota; class Bacteroidia; order Chitinophagales; family Saprospiraceae; genus UBA1994. The sequence goes on from CALBEE010000033.1 coordinate 13,311, forward strand.
AAAGGAAAACATACTATCGAGCCGAATTACGATATGTAATCGATCGATCATCAAAAAAGTAATGTAGCCAAAGTGATTCAATTCGCTTTGGCTATTTTTATATATTGATGGTTATTATATTGGTCAAATACCTGATATTTGATATATTTTGACCATTATAATGATCATTATAATGTGCTATGGAAATTTTGATCATTATATCAAGCATTTGTTAGCTTTTTGGTCTAAATTGTACATTATAATGATCATTTTATGTTTGAAACAGTAGAAATTAAAGATGTTAAAAATGAGATTGGTCTATTAGTGAAAGCTATTAGGAAACAAAGAGGAATCTCTCAAATTCAGTTGGCTAAGTCATTAGATGTTTCTCGAACCACCATTCAAAATTTAGAGTTAGGTAAAAACTTTACAGTTAATACAATCTTGAAAGTATTGAGAGAATTGGATTTGCTTACTCAGCTACATAATGAAGTAACTCAAGCCAAAGCTCACGTTGTTAATTCCAAATCTATGTATTAATGGCAGAGAATGAAATACTTAACGTCCAGCTTTTTGGAGAAGAAATAGGAAGAGTAGGATTGTCAAGAGATGAGACCAAATCATCTTTTCAGTATAATCCAGCGTTTTTGGAAGATAATACATTACAAAATATTTTTCCATTGACAGGTATTATTAAAAAGACTAAATATGTTCAATTGTTTAGTCAGTTTGAAGGAGAAACGTTTAAAGGGATCCCACCACAATTTGCAGATTCATTACCTGATATGTTCGGTTCGATTATTTTTAAAGCTTGGCTTGAGAGTAAAGGGCAAAGTACCATATCTGTATTGGAACAATTAGCTTATGTGGGCTGTAGAGGTATGGGTGCAATCGAATATATTCCTGCTCTTAGAATACCTGAAAACGATACGATAGATTTAAATGAAATAGTTGAAGTACTCAAAGAAGTGCTCGATCTAAAAAGATCAACAAAGCAAAAGAAATTAGATGCACAAGCTTTAATAAATATTTTTAAAATAGGAACATCTGCTGGAGGTGCAAGACCCAAAATATTAATTTCACAACATTTAGAGAGCGGTAGGATTATTCCTGGAGATTTAGAGATTTCTGATAAGTATAATCACTATTTGGTAAAACTGGCAATAGATGAAGAAGATCAATATCCGAGAGAGATAGTTGAATATTGCTATTATTTGATTTCGCAAAACTTAGGAATCAAGATGATGGATTCTAAATTAATAGAAAACAAACATTTTGCAACGTTGAGATTTGATAGACAAGATGGTGAAAAGAAACATGTATTGACCGCTTCTGGAATGACAGGTTGGGACTATAAGCATTCAACTCATTCTTCCTATGAAGATTTATTTAAATTGTGTTCGTTCTTGAAAATTCCACATGCACAGATGGAAGAATTATTCAAGCGCATGGTATTTAATGTAGTATATTGTAATACCGATGATCACTTAAAGAATCATTCATTTATTTTTGATAGAGTAAATGATAGTTGGGGTCTTTCTCCGGCGTATGATGTCACTTTTGCTCTTAACCCTCTACTTAATTTTAAAAATCAAAAAAGGGCACTTTCTATTAACGGAAAGAGAAGTGGAATTTTACTGAAAGACATTCGTAAACTGGCTGAAGAGTATACCATTAAAAATCCTGAAGGAGTCGTAAAAGAAGTACAATCGCAGCGTGAAGTATTACTAAAGCATTTTGATGAGTATAATGTACCAAAGATGGTTTCTGAAAGTATCAGTAACCAGATTAATAAATTAATATAACCAATAGGAAAATCTGGTATCTAATCAAATAACAGCCATCTTACGCCGTATCTTAATTTGGCGTCAAATTGCGGATAGTTTTGGACCTGATAATTTATTCCTCTATCACCATTCCAAAAGTCAGCAATGTTCTGCATTTGGAAAAACATTCGCATTGATTGCACTCTAAACGAAATGAAAAAATCCAAATCGTTGTAATATTCTAGGCTAGAGCTTCCTGTATGAAACTTACCATTTACAGGCATAAATCTCTGAGCGGTATATTCAGGAACAAACCTACTTTGGACACCTACTCTGAGATTCATATTATTGCTAAAGATATTGCCATCCCAGTATAATAAGTGCGTACTTACAAATTCTGGCAGATCTATGATCTCTTCACTTAATATTTGATATTGAATGTAATTTTCTAGATTCCATCCGCCAAAAGTGAGATGCATCTTTGCATTTAATTGTGTACTAGAAAATAAACCATTAAACTGATAAGGCTGCGCATCGTCACCCCAAACGATAGGATTGTTTTCTAAGGTTTGGCGCAAAGATATAGACGAATTGAGTTTTGGAATCGATAAGGTTCCATAGACCGTTGATCCAAATGGTTTACTGAAATCATTATCAAATATTTTTTGATCATTCACCCAAAATTGATCTTCAATTAATTCTATCGAACGTCTAAAAAATGATGAACCGCCCTTCAAGCGAGCCCAGTCTTTGACATTAATGTTGACAAAACCATCTATGTCAAATGATCCTGCATTAGACCCTAATCCGAGAGAGCCAGTAGAATACAATTGTAATGATTTTACAAATGGAATACTCGCATCGAATACAAGACTAAGATCGTTAATAGTACTATCTTGATTGGCTTGACTAACTTGGTGTCTATCATATTGTAAGCCTACTTTACCTTGGTACCCACGCGGCCCTATACCATGAATGTAGATAGCTTGAGAAAGACTATTGTCTGTGATGAACGTCCTCATGCCTCGGTTATCCACCTTGTATCCTTGATAAAGGATAGAATCATTTTCGGTATTATTTAATACATCATCATAATTCCAATAATTCCATGAATATTCTAGATCGTATTGTAGTTGAAGATTCCAATCTGAACTATCTGGAGCTGTAATTTTATAATAATTGGAGGCTCTTATAGATCGTTGTTGATGCCTAGTATTGGCGTCAGAAAGAAAAGTAGGAATCGCCTCCCTAAACTCTGCAAATTGAGTTCCGTAAAATGTATCAGTTGTGATGCCCCCATTTTGTTCTTCTGTATTGACATTAGATACATATGTCAAGAAGAAATTGAATTTATCGCTAGGAGATTGGTACCAAAGGCCTGATCCAAAATTAGTAGTACGTGCCCTCTGGGTAGAGTAAAACCCAATATTCGAATTTCTTCTATAGTTCACACTTAATTGGATACCATCACTAAAGTTTCTCGTAAAATCAGTCTTAATACTTAGATTCTCTTGATTGGCTATACTAGAAAAATAAAGGTCAGAGATAGCCCTATTGGTCTTAAAATATCGAAATTGATCTATAGTCACATTGTAGGGTTCATATTCATGATATCCACTATGAAATCTTGTAGCTCTATAAGGTGTATATAATAAGGGATGACTGGCAGAAGATACATTGCCAAGATTGGCTCTAGGCTCATGAGGATCTCTGGCTGGATCTGCAAACTTTAGGGCGTTGTCTAGGGTCGTATCCACATAATCTATATAGTCAGTAATATCTAAAAGTGTGAATGATCTAAAGATGGTACTATCTGGGACCGAAGGGTCTTTTCCTAATTGTAGACTATCAAACCCTTTGAAGTCTTTGACTCTATTTTGAGAAAGACCATCTTGTGAAAATTCGTCTTGTTCTACGGGTGTGGGTCTCGTAATCTGAGTTACTCCTTCATTGACGAAGAAGAATAACACTAAGAGCGCTAATAAAGACTTCCAGATGTAATAATATTTATGCAATAGTATGATGTGATTTAATGCTTCGAAAGCAATTGTAAAAGTACATAATTACATAACGATGCATACGTATATGCTATGTATTATAGAAGGGTTAAAATTCTTTCTATTCATTGCATTATCAAAACAAAAGATTTGAGATCATACCCCATTAAGCATTCTAGCTATTTTCCTTTTTATCTCTTATCATGCGTTTATCGAGTTTTCATCCTTATTAATCGAGTTGGCCCTTGTAGAATGGCTCTTTTAGACTATCTTACTAGTGTATTATTATTTAAAGGTCGATTTTACGATCCATTGTATAATACACAAGCAATCATTATATATCATTTAAAAGAAAGCAATCATGGAAAAATTCCTCCCATTCTTACCCTTAGTGTTTTTGGGCATAGTAATAATATTCTCCGGTTTATTTACCGTAAAGCAACAGACCTATGCCCTCGTAGAGAGACTAGGTAAATTTCACTCTATTAAAGGCCCAGGGCTCCATTTCAAGATTCCATTTTTTGATAGGATCGCAGGAAGAGTCAATATGAAAATCCAGCAACTAGATGTAATGGTGGAAACTAAGACATTTGATGATGTATTCGTTAAGACGAAGGTTTCCGTGCAGTTTATGATTCAACGTGATACCGTCTATGATGCATTTTATAAGCTTGAGAGTCCATATGACCAGATTACATCTTATGTATTCGATGTGGTACGGGCAGAAGTACCTAAAATGAAATTAGATGATGTATTCGTACGTAAAGATGATATTGCCATTGCAATCAAGAGAGAATTAGCAGATGCTATGAATAACTACGGATATGGTATTGTAAAGGCTTTGGTTACTGATATCGATCCGGATATCGCAGTGAAAAACGCAATGAATCGTATCAACGCAGCCGAGCGTGAAAAGACAGCCGCAGAGTATGATGGTGAAGCGGAAAGAATCCGTATCGTCGCTAAGGCAAAAGCTGAAGCTGAAAGCAAAAGATTACAGGGTCAAGGTATTGCGGATCAACGTCGTGAGATCGCTAAGGGTCTAGAAGATAGTGTGGATATGCTTAATAAAGTAGGTATCAATTCTCAGGAGGCATCTGCCCTAATAGTAGTGACACAGCATTATGATACGCTTCAGAGTATGGGTGAAAACGTGAATAGTAATTTGATATTATTACCGAATAGCCCTACAGCAGGATCGGATATGCTTTCAGAAATGGTGACTTCTTTCACAGCATCTCAGCAGATGGGTGAAGCGATGAAGAAAGGTCAAAAGAAAAAGGAAACTTTGGAGTTGAGAGAAGGAAGAAGCTAGATTTTCGCCTCTTACGTGAGATCAAAATAAAGAGCCGGATTTGAGTTGGTAACAATTCAGGTTCGGCTTTTTTGGTATTGGTTGCTTAAATACTAAAATCCAAATTCCAAAATTCCAAATTCCAAATACCAAATACCAAATTCTAAATACCACCTAACAATTCCTACTTCTCCAATCTCATTTCAATAAGTCACATACTTTTATCGAGTTTTTCGCTTCATTGGTAGAGAAACCTAGTAAACACGGTGCTTTCATTCTATATTAGTAATATCAATTGAAAGCAAAAGATAATCGTTAGAGGTGGCTCAGTCGCCTCAGCGAAGATCAGAAAAGATCAAATGAAGATAGTCGTAATCGGAGGCTCAGTCGCCGAGAATGGAAGTCGTATCATGATAATCGATATTGGAGACTCAGTAGCCGAAATCGAAGATCAACATGAAAACCCAACAATGCATATCGCTAACCCCAATTTGCATTAAAGATAGGCGACTGTGGCTGCTCTGTGGCCGTAGTTGAGGATCAAAACAAAACATGGAAGTAGTAAACGACTACAACCAACAAAGATAAATTAGCCGAATTTGGACGCTCTGCGGTCGAGTTTGGCTTTTTTCTTTTATACATTACCTTAGTTGCACTTTATGCATTGGATTATATATCACATCATCAAACTCATCCTTATATTAACCTTACCATTTATTGTATTGGTGAGAGGGTCTGTGTATATCCATCAAAATTATGATCCTGGTGCTAGATTGTCTATAATCGCAGGAGTAGCTATTACGGCTGTATTGCTATTCATCTATATTGTAGTACTTCATAGTAAGGTTTCGGGTAAAGTCAGTGGGTCTAAGTCTATAAAGAGTAAGGCTGTAGTTTCATTGCTCTTAGTGGTTGGATTCGCTATTCATAGTCTCTATTTTATATCTGGAACAAATTTTAAAAATCCTGAACTCAAGACAGAGATTAGAACGCTAAATCCAATATTAAGATTGGCCGTCGGCACGCTAGTAATGGTAGACAGAGAAGCAGTAATTACAGATGCTAATAGAGTACCTGAAGATTATCGAAAGATGGGACTTAAGACGAATAAGTCATCACTACATTATAAGCAGGAAGATGGATATGCTTATGCGATTGACCTGAGGGTCCGAGGCAAGAACGAATTACGGAATAAGCTCACTCAATGGTATTTTGATTGGATGGGTTTTAATACATTAAGACACGGTGGTACAGCTGACCACCTTCATGTAAGTTTGCCTTGCCATTATCGCAAAGGAAGTATTTAGATTTGGGATAGCGTCATTTTGAATATCAAGTTCTAATGACGAATTGTGCAGTAGATTTAATCTTAGACTTCGATAGGCTTTCAAATTTTAATGTTTCTGATTTACGTATTCTACGAGTATTATGACTAAATTATAGCTCCATTAATACTTGTTAAATAATTGCCCATGAGAATTAGATCTATTTTTGATAGAAGGATATTGATGATCGCTATAAGCTGGTTTTTGACTTCTTCTCTTTCCATAGCGCAGAATGCTGGAGATAATATTTTTGATAATTCTTATTTGCACCAGATTAAAATTTCTACATCCACACCCTTTGAATCTTTGGAGTTTGGTGGTGATTATTTTCTCGCCGATATAGAAATCGATGGTGTTAGTATAGATAGTGTAGCGATTAAACCGAAAGGATTTATATCAATTTTAGTGAGCGATCAAACGCCTTTGAGAATTGATTTTAATAGATATATAGATAATTTGGAGTACGATGGAATAAAAAAAATAAACCTTAGTAATAACTTGGATGATGAGTATCTGCAAAGAGAAAACCTTGCCTATTTGCTTGACAGAAGAGCAGGTTACGCAGGTCCAAGAACAGCTTTCGCTGAGGTAATTTATAATGATGTATTTGTGGGCTTATATGGCTTAGGAGAACATGTGGATAAGACCTTTTTGTCTCATTATTTTGCTGATGACAAAGGAGATTTGTATAAAGGAACTATTGACCCTATAGAGTTTGATGTCGATGTCAAAAGAGGAACGATAGACAATTATAGCGAATATATTAATTCAGCAAATGCATCGAATTTTTCGGAATATGTACATTTCCGAAATTATTTAAAGTATATGGCGCTTCAGATGCTTATTAGTGATTGGGATCCTATCCTTACGATAGGCATAATTATTATATCTATCATGAACCCAAAAGCGATCTCCTAAATTTTATTCCTTGGGATCATAATTTTGCTTTCAGTGAGTCTTTTGGTCAAGCAGAAGACCTCTATCCGAAATTGGATTTGGATATAATTCTTTTTGATCAAGACAATAGAGAATTGTATCATCAAACGATGTGCGAGTTACTAGAATATCTTTTGGATGAAGCGTATTTGAATCAAATAATTGATAGTAATTATACGCTACTTTCATCTAATAATTATGGCGTTCCAGTGCAAGTGCCTACCTCATTAAAAAATTTCATTCAAGATAGGAAAGAGGAGATACGTAATCTACTAATGGTTCAAAATGTAATTTGCGAATCATTATCTTATCCTTATGAAATAGGTGATCTAGTTATCAATGAATTTGTTGCATTTAGTGATGAACAAGGCGGAGTACAGGAGCCCAATGGAGGTACACCTGATTGGATAGAACTTTATAATAATTCAGATCAGGAAATAGAGATCAATGAAAATTTTTATTTAAGCGACGATAAAGACTTTCTCAAAAAATGGTATTTCCCTACTTCAGTTACGATTCCTGCTAATAGTTATGTGACTGTATGGGCAGATCGAGATGTTCATCAAGATGGCTTACATTCCAATTTTAAAATTGAGAAGAATGGAGGAGATTTATTTTTAGTATATGAAGATTTGACCGTACTCGATCAAATAACTTATCCCCAACAAGAATTAAATCAGGCGTTCGCTAGAATTCCTAATGGCAGCGGTGAATTTGTTATTCAAGAGCATACTTTTGCTTCAGATAATGAGGTGCCTCTTTCGGTTGGTAATCAATTATCGAATAGTGATATAAGCTTATATCCTAATCCTAATATTGGACAATTCTTTATAGAGTCAAAAATGCCAATAGAAAGACTTGAAATATATAATAGCATTGGTCAGCAACAAGCGCAATGGATCAATCCTAGCTTTCCAGTAGATATTACGAAATTAAAGTCTGGAGTCTACTTTGCAAAAGCAATTATGGGAATTGATCAATCCTATATATTATCATTCAGTAAAAAATAGTATTGATATCTATAGGCTTAAATATGAATGCCTATAGATTTATGTAATTCTTAGTGAAGGCTATCGTAGTATTTTTAGACTAAAATCGAGTAATGCTTTCGAAAGTTTATGCTATTGCGTATTGAAAATTATAAGTACACTTTACAAAATATTGCTATATTAGGACATTGATAATAAGAATCTCCTAAAAATGGAAAAAGCTCCACAAAAAGAATTTTTCGAAATCATTAAAAGGCAATTGCCTACAGGTGCTTCTCTTGTAAGCGGAGTAGCGAAAACGCTCAATATGAGCGAATCCGGTGCTTATAAAAAAGTGACTAATATCTCTAAGCTAAGTTTTGAAGAGGTGATACTGCTATGCAAAAAGTATGGCGTCTCTTTTGATAGCTTTACTAGTGATGCAGACAAGTCTCTGTCTCCCTATTTTTTCTACTCAGATACTATAAGATATGAACCGAGATCATATCATGAATTTTTAGCTGGGTTTCTAGAGAGTTCGCAAATGCTTGATCGCACCAGAGAAAACTACCGTGTTAGCACCTTTGCTAATGAAGTGCCCATGATGCATTATTTGCAATTTCCATTTTTGCTCTATTTCAAATTATTCGCTTGGAATCGCACTAATTGGAAGATCAAGCAATATGGGAGAGATTACAATCAATCTCATTACTTTGATGATGTAGAATTAACACGGACAGTGCGCAAATTGCAGGAGCATTATGATAGTTATGATAGTATTGATATTTGGAATAAGCAAATATTTACCAATACATTACAACAACTTAGTTATTATATCAAAGCAGGTGTTTTTCAGAAAGAGGAAGAAATTTATGCCGTATTTAACGACATTAAAAAACTCTATAGACATTTAAAAGACGTTTCGGAAAAGGGAAAGAAAATATCATTTTCTAGCGGACAGCAAAAAAGTGATATGACTATCTATTTGAATGAAGTAGTTATTAGTTCTGAGATTATCTATGTTACCAAAGACGATTACCGAATAGTATATCACGCATATGATACACCCAATTATATAAGATCTGATGATCCAAGAGTGTGTGATCATATGGAAGGATGGCTAGAAAAAGTAACTAACCAATCCATTCTGATAAGTGGCCAAGGAGAAAGAGAAAGAGATAGAACATTTAAAGCCTTTGGCAATGAATTAGATCAGTACAGTGAAAAGTTGGATGCTTTTGTGAAAGCCTATTACACTTAATTTTATAGCCAGGAAGATTTAATTATTCATTGACTATGCAAAATATAAGATTTCTAATTTTGATTTTTTATGTAAGCTTACATGCTATTCAAGGACAGAATATTTCTGAATTGGACGAGATGAAGCAAAAATCAAATGAGTTTACTAAAATCGTAATGAGCGAAGGTGCTTCTTTACACGATAAACTTCCGATGGATTTGGTTCCAATGAATATTTATGATTTTCAGCTAACAGGAGAAGATAGTTTGACAATGGTAAGAATCAATGCAAAGTTTAAAGAATACTATGATTATCTATTAGATTATCAAAGTCGTAATGGATTTTCTACTCACCAACTTTCAACTTTGTTTATTGATAGTGCTAAAGATGCTCTTGACGGAGAAAGTATGTCATGTTTTGATGAATGGTATAAAAGAGATGTCCACACGATCTCTATGACACTAGCTTGTTATGAGTCAGAAATAGAAAGCATAAAAGAAGCATGCACTTCACGTAGTATTCAATATACTATAATAAATAATGCCAGTGTTGCAGAATGTATAAAGCTGAGAGGCAGTAAATAATCAACTAGCCTCTACGCATAAATACTTTAGGTTTATTACCTCCAGCGACTTCACCACCCGCGCTGGTAAAGCTGTATAAGAAACTAGCCATAAAATATCTACCTAAAGTGTTGATGTTTTCATTTTGGACATAGTTTTCATTACTAATTCTATTGATGCTTTGATTCTGGTTTAATAGATCATAAGCCGAAATTCTAAACTCTCCCTTGTCGCCATCCAAAAAATATTTACTAATACTTGCTGTCCAGATAGGAATGGTTTCTTCAGGAGAGAAATTCTGTTCGGAGTAATGTCTGATATCAAGATCACTTGCAAAAGACCAGCTCTTGATGGCATCTAATCTTGTTCCGATTTTATAAGAATGATTTAGAAAACTTAAATTTTGCTCCGGATTTTCTGAATAAGTATTCGTATTATATGTCCATCTCGCGGTACCACTTATGGAGTAGTTGTCCTTATTTCGATTTTCGAGAGTAAATCCAGCGGAAGTATTATATCTGTTGACATCATTCTTCGTCGTATTAATAAATTGTATCGAATTCTGATAAGTGTTACTTGTAAATAATTTGAGTTTCGTTCCGAGAGATCTTAATGGTCTAGAATACGTTAAGTTGGTTCTTACTGTTAGATCATCAGAAACATTAATAGGTGAAGTACGTTGCACGAGATTTTCATCTATAGAAGTTTGATTGATGATATTATTTCTAGAATAGTTAATAGTCATAAAGGCAAACAAGCTGGAGAAGTTAAACTGATCCCATTTGATATAATTCAACCTTAGGTTGTGCCTATATTCTACTTCTAAATCAGGATTACCAATATATAGATTTAGTGGATCGGTTACATCTAGTACAGGTTGTAATTGCTCTAGAGTGGGTTGATTGATACTCGTATTATATCTAATTGAGAAATTATGTCCTCTATCTATTTCATAACGATATCGCGCAGTGGGTAATATCGCTAGGTTACTATTATCTATTGGAGTTTCAATATTAAATATCTCGCCATCCAATTGTGATTGTTGTAAGTAGGTTCCTAATGTAAGCGAACTATTGTCACCTTCCATCTGCCAAGACAGACCGTATCGATTGTAGGAATAGTCTCTTGTATATCTCGTAGATAGTTGTGTGTTGAAGAGGCGTTCTAGATTTTCTATATCATACACATCCGTGGCTACATCATTACTTGTATTACTTCTACGGAAGCTATAATCTAAAAATTGTCGATTGCCAATGGGTTGTGTCAAAGTGGCATCAATTCTATATGCGTTTTCATCATCAGATTCTAATTGCTCTTGTAATAATATTTGCCGTAGATCCATCGAAGGATCGGATGGAGCAAAGTCATTGTCAGAATTTAGGTCCCCATTTACATCATTATCTGTTGTATTCAATGTGCCTTCAAGTGTAACGACCCAAGGCATGCTATTGCCTAATCTTTTGCGATAAAGTAATGAACCAGAAGGTGTAATTTGATCGGCTTGACTTTGGTAATTTGTATTTCCTGTATTGGCTAATGCTCCTCCTGCATTGATGTTTTCACTAAGTTCGTTACTTCTAAGAATACCATCATTGATTTTTAAAGAAGACTGTAGTCTAATATCTTGTGTTGAGTCTATTTCTTGTTTTACGCTCAAGTTGATTGTGTGACTTTTATTTTCACTATTTTGAAATAGTATGTCATTAGTAAAAAAACTTCTACTTTCACTGATGAACGTTTCTCTGGTGGTTTGACTGGCAACATCACTTACTATGTCATTGAAAAAATAGCTTAGATTTACTTCTGTTTTCGAACTTAAGTCATAATTGAAATTGATACCTCCAGCACCAGTATCTACATATCCATCACTAAGTCCTTGATTAAGACTAATGCCACTATTTCCTTGTCGACCACCTCTTCTACCAATATTTCCCATACTACTCATAAAACTAAAGTAGTCGCCAGTTGAAAATCCTTGTTCATTGATATTATTCAAATTTCCAATGATGGACAATTGAGATTTTTTTGAAAATCGATTTAGATTCCCACGTAGTTTATACCTAGTTTCTTCGGTACCATTTTCATATCCACCTCCAATTTCAGTATTGCCAAAAAATCCTTTTTTATAATTTTCTTTAAGCTCAAGATTCATGGTTTTAGTTCGTTCTCCATCATCTACTCCTGAAAACTCAGCACGATCAGATTTTTTATCAAAAAATTCAACCTTGTCAATTGCCTTTGCAGGAAGATTTTTGGTGGCTATAGTGGGATCATTCCCAAAAAAATCTTTGCCATCTACAGTGACTTTTTCTACTTGCTCTCCTTGAGCGACGATAGTGCCATCATCTTCTACTTCTACGCCTGGCATTTGCCTTAGTAAATCTTCTACTACGTCATTGGGTTGCGTCTTAAAAGCATTAGCATTATATACAATAGTGTCTTTTTTAACTTCTATGGGAGTAGTTTCTCCCTTAACTACCACTTCTTCTATTTGGTTAGAGGCTGGCTTGAGCTTGATTCTATTTACATCAATTTCTTTTAGTGAACCGTCAATACTCACTTTCTCGCTGTATTGCTCATATCCCAAAAAGCTAATTTGTAATTGATATTCACCTTCATTGAGGTCCCTTACTATGAATTTTCCATTTCCACCGGATAAAGCAAACCCAGCCATTGTACTGTCTATTTGTGATAGAATTACAATGGTAGCACTTTGTAGTTCTTCCTCATTTTCGTCCATGACCACACCTTGAATAGAGTATGATTGAGCGAAAGTAAAGAATGGAGCAAGCGCTAATAAAATAGCAAATAGGGTTTTCATGATATTGATCTTAGTTGAGATTGGATGATTACAAAGGTATTGGACGATATTAATTTTGATTATCCACGAAAACGAAACATCCTTCTTCCACCATTTCCTTTGCCGCCATATTCTTTTTCCATTTCTTTCATTTTCTCTTCTCTTAATTTTTCCCATTCTTCCTGGCTTACTTCGTCACCTTCATTTGGAGCGACTAGGGTAGAGGCATCTACTTCTCCTAGCTGAACATCGGTCGCCGTTATTTCTCTTTCGCCATCGTTGATATTCATATGGAGTATTACTCCGGGCAGACCTGTATAGTCTCCAGGTCCCGCTTGCACAGGTATCATAGGGGTAAACCAAGCTACTACTTGAGTCGTGCTATCTTGCCATGTAGCCTCTTGGCATAAATACGAACCGACTTGCTTACTTTTGCCGGTCATTTTCCATTTGTACGTTTGCGGTTCACCAGTAACTAGAAATTTTTTGCCCATCAAATCTCGTGTAGCTACTACTTTATTAGTACTGAGGTCAACAAAGCGCTTGCCTTGATTTCTTCCACCTCTTCTCATTCCTCTGCCTCTTCTACCACTTCTATTGCCTCTTTGTGCTCTTTCGGCTTCTACTTTTTCATTTTTGACGCCTTCATAAAGGACTTTGTTATCAGCAAAAGTCATTTTATGGTTAGACTCTCTAAATTCTGGTATTCTATCCTTCATAGCTTCCATCTCCAACGGAAGATTTTTATGAATATTGATCTTTTGAGTGTACATGATAGTGCCACTATTGTTTTGTGCTTGTACTCCTAGACAGCTGATTACTAAGACCAAAATCAAGATTATTCCTTTGTAACTGATATTATTCATATTGTGATTATTGTATTATTATATGCTTTAGACTCTAAAAGTAATGAATCGTTTAATCCGATGATCAAGTATTTTGCGATTTTTAATTAGGAGCTTACTTTCTACGGTCGACGTCGTCACTAGTTTTACCCACATGTATTGCTAATTTATTTAATGATTCTAATTGTATCATTTTCAGTGTTTTATGAATTTTATTCTTGAGCTAATAAGATTTTCTTCATAAAATAATTAAATAAAACTAGGGGTCTTCGCAGCGTTATTCGTTTTAAAAATGTCTAACAGGTATAAGCAATTAATTAAAGTATTACTTGTTAAAAGAAATAAAAGGTTTTGCGATTAATTATTAGTAGATAAAAACAATTTAATCCCTTAGGATGAAGTTTATTTTTTGTGAATGTTTTAAATAAGAACGAAATCGCAATATTGGAATGAATAGAATGAGGAACAATGTCTTTTGATATTGTTGCCGCACAGTATAAATAATTTAATTAACAGAATTGGACTAAAATTCATATTGAATTTGTGACTTGATAAACGGTCGCATGATAGCACTTTGTCCATTATAAAATAAAAGCCTATAGGAAGACGGTTACTTTTTTACAAGTCAGGGTATTAATCAATAGTCTACACAAGTTTTAAAATAATTTATGAATAAGGTAGATCCTTTGAAATCAAGATTTGTCACAATTTAAAAAAGTACTGAAGTACAAAAATTATCAATCCATTAAATGTAATTACCATGAAGAATTTACTTATCACTCTAGCGATTATTTTCCCCTTTTTCGTTCAAGCGCAATTTCAATTTGGGGTGACGTCATCTTATAACTTGGCGGTTTCGAATTCTCAAGAATATATGGCTCCTTTAAATAAGCAATATGCATATCGCATACAGTTTGAAGGACACTCAAGCACTAAAACATTTGGATTAGCAGCTAGAGCTACATTTGATAATATTTACGCTGCAGTCGAAGTAACTTTCAGAGAAACCGAGTATCAAATGTTAGTTCAGGATTTTAGAGAAGGATCTATTATGCCGCGTAATGGCTCGAGATTTACTGAAACTACAAGTGCCTATCATATACCTGTGAGTGCAGGCTTTAATTATAAATCAATGACCTTTGCATTAGGCCCATATTTTAATTATGTCATTGATAGTAATCAGCCTATTGAAGAGAGTACAGATATTGTAGATAGAGAAAGAAAATTATCAGCTGGATTTCATTTCGATTTAGGATATAATATTGGAAAACATTTTACACTGTTTGCGAGGTACGAAAAAGCGTTTGCGGATGTTGGTAATCTCCATTATTTCAATGGGAAAAAGACTAAGCTCTCTAGCGGTTTGAATTATTTATCTATTGGTGGAAGTATTTACTTATAGAGTATTTGAGGAAGAACATAATTTAACGAATTATAAAGATCAAGTTGTTGATTATTTTCCCATGCCTCCAGACTGATTCCTTTCTTTGGTTGGAAAGGAATTAAGGTGGCGACTCCCCTCGATTTTGGTTTACTAGTGGCTGTTGCAAATTAAGTCACTGAAATACGGTAAATGCCTTTATGTAAATCTTACCCAGGTTTATTGGCATTTTGTAAACCAGAATATTTACGAAGATTTTTTGGGAACTACGCGAAGGCTCTACTTAAAGAAGTAGAGCCTTTGTTAGTATGTATGTAATCCAAAGTTGATGTTCTATATACGAGTAATTTATGTGATAATAGTTGTCATGTCTAAAGACACTTAGCTTAGTTGTGAAATTCATGCTTATGTGGGCTTCTTGACTAAAATTTAATGGATTCTAACACTAATCAAGAACCTTGCATCTTTCGCAATGTACTTTTACCGTATTCTGACGTAGTTACTGTATGAGATTAGCTGTAAAAAATTAATTTTGCCCTTCTATGGCGAGAAGAAAGATATATGATGACAAAGTTAAATTGAACAAGAAGAATCTTGGAGATGCTTTGAAGGTATTCAAGTATATCAAGCCTTATATGGGGTACTTCATTGGAGGTATGATTTTTCTAGTCTTGGGATCGTTAATGTTTATGGTGTTTCCAGGAGCCGCCGGAGAAATGGCTAATGTAGCTAATGGTACTCCAAAGCAAAATTTGAATTTTACAGTTTCTGACTATGGATGGATTTTTCTAATCGTCGTGGTGGGCCAAGGAGTGTTTTCTTATTTTAGAACTGTCTTATTTGCTGTCGTATCTGAGAGAGGAATGGCAGATTTGAGAAATGATCTTTATGCCAAAATTATTACGCAACCTGTTTCCTTTTTTGAAGAGAGAAGAGTAGGAGAATTGACTTCAAGAATCACTGCTGATGTAGAGCAACTTCAAAGTGCTTTTTCAGTCACTCTTGCCGAATTTGTGAGACAGATTATAACATTGGTAGTTGGAATCACCATTCTAATATACCTGACTCCAACGTTGAGTTTGGTTATGTTTTTGACGCTGCCTGTCGTCGTGATTATAGCTATGGTTTTTGGAAGATATATTAGAAAATTATCTAAAAAAAGACAGGATCAATTGGCTGAAACCAATACGATAGTAGAGGAAACTTTTCAATCATTTACGGTGGTAAAATCTTTTGCTAATGAATGGTACGAATCTATAAGATATGCCAAGTCTGTAGAGGAGATAGTAAAGATTTCATTAAATTTTGCAAAGGTTAGAGGGCTATTTTTTGTCTTTATACTGACTGTGCTATTTGGTGCGATATTCTTTATTCTCTGGAGAGGCGCACTGATGGTGCAAGATCCCAATGTTGATATGGAAGTAGGGGATCTTTTCTCATTCATATTATACACCACGTTTATTGGTGGGGCGATCGCTAGTTTTGGAAGTTTATTTACTTCTTTGGCTAGTGCTGTTGGCGCTACGGAAAGGGTGCAAGCTATTCTAGATAGTGAAGGTGAAATCGATATAGAAGATTACAAAAACGAACCTGCATTAGATCTTAATGTAGATATAGAATATAGAGATGTTCACTTTTCTTATCCGACTCGTAAAGACATGGAAGTCCTCAAAGGAATCAATCTAAAAATTAAAAAAGGAGAGAAGGTGGCTCTTGTAGGTCAATCTGGTTCTGGTAAGAGTACGATCATTCAGCTGTTAATGAAATTCTATGATTTGGAT
Source organism: uncultured Saprospiraceae bacterium (assembly GCA_937927575.1). GTDB lineage: Bacteria > Bacteroidota > Bacteroidia > Chitinophagales > Saprospiraceae > UBA1994. Next base: position 30,186 of record CALBEE010000033.1, read on the forward strand.
AGTGGTGATATTTTAGTCGGTGATAAATCGCTAAATCAATATCCACTTACAGCCTATAGACGAGGTGTAGGGGTAGTACCTCAAGAGGTAATTCTTTTTGGTGGTACTATCAAAGAAAACATTTTATATGGTAATCCTAATGCAAGCGACGAAGAAGTATTGAATGCTACGAAACAATCCAATAGTCAAGAGTTTATAGAGAGATTTCCTGATGGATTAGAGACTGTTGTCGGTGAAAGAGGAATCAAGCTTTCGGGTGGCCAACGGCAAAGAATAGCCATCGCTAGAGCCATACTTAAAGATCCTAAAATATTACTTTTGGACGAAGCTACAAGTTCGTTGGATGCTGAATCTGAACGAGTAGTACAAGATGCATTGGATAGATTAATGGAAGGCCGTACATCTATTATCATTGCACATAGATTGTCGACTATCAGAGAGGTAGATCGCATCTATGTCTTAGATCAAGGAAAGATCGTAGAACAAGGTACTCATGAAGAGTTATTTGCCTTAGAAAATGGTGCTTACCAACAGTTAGCCAAGCTACAGTTTCAAGGAAGTTAGTCATATCTCAGTTAATGACATGATGGTGCGTATTATCCAGGTCATCTCAATTCGATGATTATAGCAGATATGCATCTTTAGCGGTAACATTTGCATCTTAGTATCAGTTATACTTTCAGTATAGATGTAATTGACACATTGAGGTAGATGAAAAATAGCACAGAATCTATCTAGATATAAGTGAAATGATATCTTTGCTATAGATAATCGTACCTTTATCAAGTATTTACAAATATGAAATCACGACAATATATGAAGCAGATATTCCTTGTTTTTGCTCTTGCCTGTTCTACAATAGCGTTAAATGCCCAATTTGGCTATGGCTTAACATTCTCTAATGATGTTTATAATAGATATGCTAATCCGGAGCAAGAAGATATTGATGTCTACGAGGGAAATGGTTCACTTTTATTGAATTTAGGTCTTGGTCCTAAGATTTGGATTGGAGCTCCTAAGTTTTCTTTCTCTTTAGAAACTCAAGCTAAAATTGGATTATTAGGCTTGGCGTTGAAGGATTTTAAAGGAATGGGGAATCATGCTATTCCAATTATTGGAAGGTTTAATTTTGGCGGATTAACCGCATTGGACAAAGAAGGGAAATTTGGCTGGTCGATTGGTGGCGGTATCCAATTAAATAAAACGGAACTGTATTATACAACTAATGAATACTCGGATAGAGGAATCGACAGAAATTATTTCAGAACATATGTGGGTCAAGTGGCCTATGGATTCGGCTTAAGTGGTTTTGCTATTCAAGGCGTTTTGAGAGTAGGGTATAATCCAGATACGAAGGCAAATTCTTTCAATTTTGGCCTACAATATGATCTAAATATTCCCAAGCTAAAGCAGATTTCTAGTCCAGAAAGCGAACTCTAATACTTTTTCATAGCTATAAAGCTACTTGTTAAAATACATCTATGTCCTCTGCATCGTTACAGCCCTTTAATTCTTTTGGGGTCAATGCCCACTGTAAAAATCTTATCAAGATTTATAGTGAACAAGATATTTATGATGCCTTACTCACTTACGAAGCACCTTACAACGTCATTGGTGGAGGGAGCAATATTTTACTCGCGGGTGATCTTGAATCGACGGTTTTGGTGAATCAGATCAAAGGAATTCAAGTTGTTGACGAGGATGATAATCATGTTTTGCTAACTGTTGGAGGGGGAGAAAATTGGCATAATCTAGTGTTATGGTCTATTAGTCATAATCTATCTGGACTCCAAAATCTATCCCTTATTCCTGGTTCTGTCGGTGCCGCTCCCATCCAAAATATTGGGGCCTATGGAGTGGAGCAATCTCAATGTTTCCATAGTCTTAGAGCTATATCATTATCCACAGGACTGACTAAGGTATATTATAAAGAGGATTGTCAGTTTGGATATAGAGATAGTGTTTTTAAAAAAGAAGATGCGGGTAAGTACATCATTACGCATGTAACGTACATACTGAGCAAAAAAGTAGAGATCAATGTAAGTTATGGGGCCATACAAGCCGAACTTAAAAATAGGAATATTGAAGACCCTACTTTAAAGCAAATAAGTGATGTGATTTGTGATATAAGAGTTTCGAAATTACCGGATCCTTTACTGATAGGTAATGCAGGAAGTTTTTTTAAAAACCCGATCATAACAGAGCAAGCTTACGAGGATTTATTATTAAAATACCCAGATATTGTTGCCTATCCTGCAAATGATAAAATGAAGTTGTCCGCTGGATGGTTGATAGATAGAGCTGGTTGGAAAGGACATAGCCAAAATGGTGCTGCAGTCTATAAAAATCACGCATTAGTTTTGATAAATGACGGTACGGATAATGGTGGAGATATATGGCAATTGGCGATGGATATTCAAGCGGATGTACTATCTAAATTTGGTGTTGAAATAGTGCCTGAAGTGAATGTGTGGGGTAGGCCCTAAGAGAATGGAATAATTGCTTTTTTATTGCTTCAAATTAAGTTCGAAGAATGCCAATAATTCAATGATATATATTTGATTATAGAGTAAAATAGTGAGATATTTAAGGAGATATGAATCTTTAAATAAATAGAACTATTCCTGAAATTTCCCCTTTCAATATTATTCGATATCATACTTTGTTCAATTCTCACTTTGGGCATTTTACACCCCATTGCTAATTGCCAGAATGAAGATTGGATTCCAAATCCTAAGTTGTTTGGTGATACTATCGATGTTCATATGTTTGAACAAGATCCAGTAATTTTTATAAATGCGAATCAAGATGTTGTTGTCGATAATGACAATTACATATGGGTGTCAACTAATGTTGATGGCTTGTTACGGATGGATATAAATAAGCCAATTAATTTCAAACAAAATAATCCTGAAGGTTATGGTTTTGATCAACTTTCAATTCGTAAGATGTACATGTTCGAAGATAGTTTATACTTTTCTGCAGATAGAGGCTTTCTTACGTATAACCCAAGTAAGGAAAAATTTCATAGATATGGTAAAAATGATTTACAAGCCTTATCGCCATATAGAGCCAATGTTAGTTGTATGGCATTTTTATCTAGGGATACCATTTTGTTAGGTGGAAAATATGGATTAACAGTTTTTAATAAAAGAGAAGATAAAATTATAAAGCACTTATGGGATGAAGATCAACCTAAGGATGGAGCATCTTCGTTTAATATGCTTCATCAATTAAAAGTTGATCCGAAAGACAGAAATATTATTTGGGGTGTAGGTCGTAAAGGACTTATTAAATTGGATCGAAGAACTTGGGAGAGGGAGTATTTTACACCGCCTTTTGGTAAGGACAATTATCTTTATTATAACTATATGACCGATTTTGAGATAGTAGGGGATTGTATTTATATAGTATATATTGGTGATGGACGCAATCTAATAAATAAAGGAAATCAAGTTTTGAAATTTGATAAGAAGAATAATTCCTGGAAGGTTGTAATTAGGCAGTTAGTTACTAATAAAAATGATCAGACTTTCCCCAGTGCTATTGAATCTATAAAGACTTACGGAAAATATATTTTTACTTCTTCGAGAGGATATGGTGTACAATTGTTGGATATAGAAACAGATGAAGTACAACAAACATATTTTAGAAATCCAGTCTTTTATCAAATGGATAATTGGAAAGATCCTGATAGATTGCTTGATAATTACGCAGTAGGTTTATTTACTGCAGTAGTTGATAATAATGGATTTCTCTGGGCTAGTTGGGGAAGGGATCATATGATTAAATCTAAGGAACCTATTTTTACTATTAGTGGTAAAACTCATACTCATCATCTAAAACTAAATACATTATATGTTAATGGAATCAAAAACAGGAAACAAAACTTCCAAGACCATGAAAATGTAATGAAATACAACCTCAATGAGAGAGAACGAGATCTTCGATTTGAAGTTGGATTGGTTAATCCAAGTTATGAAAATGTATTGTACGAATACAAGTATAATCAGGAAGATTGGAAAGAGACCATTGAGGTAGGAGTTATAGATATAAATAAATTATCTCCAGGTAACAATGTAATAAAAGTGAAAGCTTCTGTAGATGGTAAGGAATTGAGTTTAAAAGAATTTACCTTTTATTCGACACCTAGGCTACACGAACACTGGTGGTTCATTATTGGATTATTAGCTATTATTACATTTGTCATATATAAATTTTACGAACTTACTGTCAATAAAATTAAAGACGAAGAAAAAATTAAAACGATATTTAATAAGCAAATAGCTGAGATGGAAATGGAAGTGCTCAAAGCACAAATGAATCCACATTTCTTATTTAATAGCCTCAATTCTATAAAACATTACTCTATCAATAAAAGTAAAAGAGAGACATCTCAGTACATTACTACTTTCTCTCATTTGCTTAGACAGATACTCCAAAACTCGAATGCAAAAATAGTTAGTTTGGCTCAAGAATTAAAAGCTATTGAATTATATGTGCAAGTCGAAAAATTAAGATTTGAAAATGAATTTGAATATATGGTTTGTTTAGATCCAAATAAAAATGAGGACACTATCTTTGTGCCACCGATGATATTACAACCATTTATCGAGAATGCGATATGGCATGGACTGATGCTTAAAGAAGGTATTGGTAAAATTACCCTTAAGATAGATGTACAGGAGCATGAAGTAGTTTGTGAAATTACTGATAATGGAATAGGTAGAGCTGCTGCTGGAAAAATTAGTAAAACGAAATCGAAATATAATAAGCAATCATTAGGTACAAAGATTACTGCCAATAGGTTGAAGTTAGCTGAAAAAATATATGGAAAAAAATCTAGTTTTTGTATAACGGATCTGTATGATAAAGATGGATCGCCATCAGGAACCAAAGTGAAGGTACACTTACCAAGAATCTATCGAAATAAAGAAACTGAAATATGATAAATGCAATCATAATTGATGATGAGTTACATGCAATTGAGGGACTAGTTTATGAATTAGAACAAAACTGTCCTCAAGTTAATGTGGTAGCTAGTTCTACAAACCCCTTAGAAGCTATAAAATTTATCAGCGAACTCAAACCTGACTTGATTTTTCTAGATATCGAAATGCCGATGATGAATGGATTTGAATTGCTACAAAACGTGAAGGATAAAATAGATTTTGATGTGATATTTATAACTGCTTATGATCAATATGCAATCAAAGCTTTTAAATTTAGTGCTATAGATTATCTGCTAAAACCTGTGAATGGGGATGAACTTAAAAATGCGATTGCTCTGCTTAAAAGAAGAAAGTACTCTTTTAACAACGATCACCTGACAGCATTAATGAACAATATTAGTAAGAAAAATCCATCTATGGAGAGAGTGGTATTGCCTACTTCGCAAGGCTTGGAATTTGTAGAAGTAAAAAAAATAGTAAGATGCGAATCAGATAGTAATTATTGTAGAGTTTTTCTATTAGGTGGTGAACCTATTTTTCTCGCCAAGACACTCAAGGAGATTGAGTCGATTTTATTTGAACATGGTTTTTATCGCATTCACAATTCTCATTTAATTTCATTACTTCATGTCTCTAGATATAATCATTCTGATGGAGGAGAAATAGAGATGGCTGATGGTTCTCAAGTGCCAGTGTCTCGTAGTAGAAAAAATGAATTTTTGAAAAGGTTCCGACCCTAGGAAAGATCGGAACCTATATGTAACCGTTAGGTAAGGAATTATTTTTTTTCTAAGGATGCGCTTAGTTGTACATTCTCCTTTTCTAATATTTCCATTTTCGTTTTCATGATTTCTATTTCATTATTTAAATCTTTGATTGCATTCACTAATACTGGAATGAGCTTTTCGTAATTCATACTCCATAAATCTTCGTTTTGATCTTTTGGCACTTTTACCGCTTCAGGAATTATGTCATGTACTTCCTGGGCGATCAATCCAATGGTTTCATCGTAGTCATCAGAAAGTATGATTCCGTTATTGTCAAAAGAAGATTGATGGTGATCGTAACTTTTTGGGTCGAGTTGTAATACTTCTTTCAATCCATATTGAAGTGGCTCTTGATTTTCTTTGACACGATTATCACTATAGGTGTCCCAGGTGTAGGCTCTTGCTTCTCCAGTCGCTGAGCTATTAGGTAGATCTAAGTCATATGTAGGATTTTCTTTTTTGATTCCTAAGTTTTGATTTTCTACATACCATACATTTGTACCAGAGTAGCAAAACATACGTTGATTATCAACATCCCAACCTATACTTCCTTTAAAATCTCCGGTTTCTCTAAATTCTACAGCATTGTTTCCTGCTGTTCCATCTATTATAACATCTATATCTCCGGAAGTAGTGCTAAACCATATGTTTTCATTTTCGTTGGCTTGTACTTCGAAGATATGCTCAGGTTCATTTTTGTTGAAGGCAGTTTTACCATTTTTGAGTATAGTTATAGCATTTTTGCGATTCATGTCGTCATCACCGATTCCAATAGAGAAGAGTTGTCCATCAGAATGCCAAATATGAGCGGAAGCAGAAGGAGCAGAATAATTGAATCTACCAAGAGCGGTTTCCAAGCGAGCGTTAGCTCTATTATTTTGCCCCCAAACCGTAGCGTGTTCTGCATTTGAAGTATTATCTATACCCCATACCGTGTTGCCATAATCAGATGCAGTATTATCTATACCCCACACTGTAGATAAGTTTCCAGAAGCTATATTATCGTCTCCCCATGCAGTGGCTTTAAAACCAGATGCTGTATTATCTTGACCCCAGGCTGTGGAAGTTGTTCCAGATGCGGTATTCGTGTCTCCCCATGCAGTGGCTCTAAGACCATCAGCTGTATTGTCTCTTCCCCAAGCAGTAGCATGATAATCAGAGGCTGTATTCCCAAAACCCCAGGCAGTGGCATTTTCGCCACTAGTATTGTTTTGTTGACCCCAAACCGTATTTCTCAATCCACTGGCTGTATTGAATTCTCCCCAAACTGCGTTATTAATACCAAAAATATTATTGGACAGACCAAAGGCTGTTGAAAAGTCACTTTGAATGTTATTGCCTATTCCCCAAAGGGAATTATTAATGCCAGTATTAGAATTAGCACTTCCCCAGACAGAATTATTGAATCCTGCATTTATATTGCTATCACCCCAATTGGTATTTAAATCTTGATCTATGGAAAGTTTATGAATTCCATTTTTGAGAGTATGAATTTCAACAGTATTACTTTCACTCAATTCTAAATCTCCATTGGTAAATGTTAATGCTTGAAGGCCTCCCGCTTCAGATATGCTATTCCATGTTGCGTTTCCAGCTCCATCAGATACTAAGACTTTACCTTCTGCTTGATTGCCATCTACAATTCTCAAGGCGTGATCATCTTGATATTGTAGTATAATAGCACCAAGGTAAAAATCTACTCCAGTCGCATCACCAAAAAAGGTGGCCGTCAGACAAAGAGTTAGATCAGTTAGAGAACCATCATTGACACCCGTAAACTGAATTGAGCTCCAATCTCCACCTGTGTTTTCGACAATGCCAGTACTCGCTTCGCTTCCATTTCCGACGATATAGTCTATATTGCTTCCATTATTTTTATAAAAGAAAGTAGCGCTATAGGATTTGTCCAATGGAAAAGAAGATACAGGTACATTGATACACTCATCAGTGGCAGCATATACAGTAGGAGGTGCCTGCAAAGAAAAATTACTGCCTAAGTAAGTTTCTATTGCATTGAATGCCCAAGATTCCGCACCGTCAAATACTCCAAAAATAGTACTGGATTGATAAGGAGGATTAAAAGTGCCATCATCAAAATTTTCTAACGGCATTATTTGGGTAGAAATAGCAGATTCTAAATGAAGGTTAGTTGAAGGGTCAGTAGTACCTATACCTACATTTTGACTATATGTAATAAATGGCAGAATTACAATCGTTAACAAGATTATATTTTTCATACTTAATTGTTTTATTAATCAAATATGAGATATGTAATCAAAAGGTTTTCGCCCACTTAGCGATCAGTAGTTGTCATTTATATTTTGGTAGGGTATAAGGAGTTTACTTGGTAATATATAGTCTAGGTCAAAATGGGAAACCATTAGTGCACTTATCTTCCCACAATTCCATGAGATGTCATATTGGCTAAAATCTCTTGACAATGTGAGGAAAAATCTTGGCAGACATCTACTTTTTCACAATCCCATAGATGCAACACAAAATCTGCACATGGATTATCTATCATAAAATAATCATTACCATCGTATGTAGACCATCTTAGGTAGGTGTTGCAATCGCTGCCCATTTCGCCAGTGTAGGCTTCCATTTCAAGAAGGGTAATCATATTATCAATACATTTTTCTGATTCTGTATCAGGATCACTGCAAGAAAAGATGCATAGCGTAAGTACTAAGAGGATTAGGGTTTTCATGATTTCACATTGAAATGATTATATTGATATTAAATAAGACGCAATTAGTTTAATGATGGTTGGAAGATTCAATCATTCTTAGTGTGGATTGATAATAATTTCTCATAGGTTTGCGTCTTTATTGTATGTATGCCTCAAAGCGCGCATCAATGTTTTGTTTATTTAAATATAAGTATGAAATTAAGATATATACTAGCGATAGTTTCAATGGCTTTTATCATGACTAGCTGTTCTAATAAATTTGCTACTAAAGCTAAAGACGGTGAAGTAGAAATGTCTATCAGAAAAGGAATGTGTTTTGGCAAGTGTCCAGTTTATAGCCTTAAGGTAATGAAAGGAGGAATGGCTGAATTATCCGCTCAAAAATTTCTGCCTGGTAAAAGAGGACTCTATAGAAAAAAATTAGATAAGGCGACTTACAACGACTTATTACAAGCTTTTGCGGAATCAGATTTCACTAAGTTTCCGTCAGACTATAAGTCTATGATTCCTGATCTTCCATTAATCACCATAGGATATGTAGCGGAAGACACTTTGGCTCTCGTAAAAGGCAAAGAAGATCGACCTTCCAACTTAATGCAACTCCAATATAAAATGGAAAAATTGGCAAAGTCAGAAGGTTGGGATCTTATTAAAGAATATGCTAGAGAAGAAGAAAATACAAGAGAGGAAGAAAAGCCTGTTTACATTTATTCTGAGATCATCATATTACCTAACCCTGGTACTATGCTACCTAAGTGGTTTAAATCTTATGAAGAATTCGGATTGAGAGTGTTAAAGAAAATAACGCCTAATCAAAACTATTGGTTAGTAACCTATGACCAAGGGAAGGTTAAGCCGGAAAAAATGCTGACCATGCTTAAAGCTGATTCTGCCATCAAAGAAGCTGAATTTAATAAAGAAACTTCTACTCGCGGAGATCGTTAGTACTGTATTCAACTATAATCTATGAGATCAGCGTGGTGGAAAATTTTGGGAGTGCTCATCCTATTGTATGTAATAGTAGTAGGGATGTGTACGCCTATGAAGCCAGGTTTTACAGGGGATGTGGTTCCATTTCTTCACAAATCTGGAGCCAAAGCAGAATTTGCTGTAACTGGCTACAATACACATTTTACTGAATCGGATACTAAAGCTTGGTTAAAGCTAGATTCTTCCTCTATCATTGAGATTACTGATATTAAAGTTAGCTCTGATGTAGAAGTAGTATTTTCTGTTGATTTACCGAAATATCTTCCCACTCAAGATAGCACATTAGATGCTACATTATTAGTAGCGAATGCTAAAGATGGAACGGCAATATTACCGCGTGCTCTATTTATAACACAAAATGAGATTGACCCTAATGTCAAAAGTTATAATAATCTCTCGGCTATAGATTTTCCGAAGTACCAAGGATTCGCTTTTCCATATAGGTCGACATTGCATGAAACTGTAAGAAATACTTTTTTCCATGTAGCGATTTGGTTTGCGATGTATACTGTTTTGATAGTGGGGCTGATCTACAGTATCAAATACCTAATTAAGCCTAGTATGCGTAATGATATAATCGCCAGTTCGTTTACGGAAGTGGGAGTGGTCTTGGGATTCTTAGGGATATTTACGGGAAGTGTATGGGCTAGATTTACATGGGGTGCATTTTGGACGCCAGATGTCAAACTAAACACGGCAGCATCATTTATTTTAATATACTCAGCGTATCTAGTTTTGAGATCTTCGATGCCTGACCAAGACCGTAGAGCTAAAATATCTGCGGCGTATAATATATTCGCTTTCGCCACGATGGTACCTTTAATAATCATTATACCAAGACTTACGGATAGTCTGCATCCTGGGAGTGGAGGTAATCCAGCCTTAGGTGGTGAGGATCTGGACAATACCTTAAGGATGGTTTTTTATCCAGCGATTATAGGGCTCACGTTGATCTCTGTCTGGATATCTAGTTTAGTAGCGCGATTAAGAATGGTGAGTGACGATTTTTTAAGTCGTAGATAGTGTAAAATATACGCTTACTAAAGTGCAGACAGTATTGTAATTATTATTAGAAAATACTTTGGTAGTCAGAAAAAAGAGACGATTTTAGCCGTAGATTACAAATTGTTTAAAAGTAGTAATCAGGTTTTATAGCATTGGCACTTTTAGTAGAATTGAGAAATTGTCATTGCAGGATAAAGACACAAATGAAAAACAAACAATTCCTATTAAGTACCTTATTAGTGGTGCTGTCAATTAATCTATCATCCGCCGAATCTGGTGCGATAGACTTCCTTCGTAGTACAGGTAAGATATATAGTGTAGTTGCGGTCATAGCAGTTATCTTTATAGGAATAGCGCTTTATCTTTTTAGACTAGATAAAAAAATCACGAAACTGGAAAAAGAAATATACAATGAAGAAAAAGGATAATCTCAGTTTTTACGAAAACGTACAGCGTAATTTCGATAAGGCTGCTGCGCATCTTACCTATCCAAAAGGTATACTTGAGCAGATCAAAGAGTGTAATGCTGTCTATCAGATGCGCTTCCCAGTAAAGGTTGGTAACAAAATAGAAGTTATCGAAGCGTATCGTGTTCAGCATAGTCATCACAGACTGCCTACTAAAGGTGGTATTAGATTTAGTCACCATGTGAATCAAGACGAGGTGATGGCTTTGGCCGCACTTATGACTTACAAATGTGCTATAGTAGATGTACCATTTGGAGGGGCAAAGGGTGGAGTGAAGATTTCGCCAAGAGCATATTCTCCGGAGGTGCTGGAAAAAATTACTCGTAGATACACGGTAGAGTTAATCAGAAAGAATTTCATTGGGCCAAGTAATGATGTACCAGCGCCGGATTATGGTACTGGAGAACGTGAAATGGCTTGGATATTAGATACATACGCAACTTTCAAAAACGGTAGCGAAATCGATGCTGCAGGTTGTGTTACAGGAAAGCCTGTAAATCAAAACGGAATCCAAGGAAGGACGGAAGCTACAGGTAGAGGAGTCTTTTATGGTCTAAGAGAAATCTGTGATGATGAAGGAATGATGAAAGAGCTTGGAATGGAAATGGGTATTGCTGGTAAGACTATGGTGATCCAAGGAATGGGTAACGTTGGGTCTTATGCTGGATCTATTTCGCAAGAAGAAGGAGATGTGAAAGTAATCGCTGTATCTGAAATAGAAGGTACTATACATGATCCTAACGGCCTAGACATGGACAAGCTGATTAAGTATAGAAAGAAAAATGGTACTATACTCGGTTTTGGTAAATCTAAAACTCTTAAAGTAAGAGAAGATTGGGTGAAAATCGAATGTGACATATTAGTCCCTGCCGCTTTGGAGTCTCAAATTCATAAAGGAAATGCGAAGCAAGTCAAAGCTAAGATAGTTGCAGAAGCGGCTAATGGACCTGTGACTTCAGAGGCCGAAGATATATTAAATAAGAAGGGAGTATGCATACTGCCAGATATGTATCTCAATGCTGGAGGTGTTACAGTTTCTTATTTTGAATGGTTGAAGAACTTATCTCATATGAGATTTGGTCGTATGGAAAAGAGATTTAATCAAAACACTTACAACAAATTGCTCAATTCTGTGGAAGAGCTTACAGGAAAAACCGTAAGTGCTAGAGATAGAGCGATGTTGATTAAAGGTGCCGATGAAGTGGATTTAGTAAGATCTGGATTAGAAGAGACGATGATCAATTCTTACCAGCAGTTCATTCAGATTTACAAAAGAAGAAAGAATATTACAGACCTTAGGACGGCGGCATTTGTTTGCGCGCTCAATAAGGTGGCGAATGACTATACTACATTAGGAGTATTCCCGTAGTAGGAAATTATATATAAATGATAAGAAGAGGTTCCTTCTGGCTATGGCCAAGAGGAACCTCTTTTTTGTGAAGTAGTATAAAAGCGTAAAGCTTAGCTTTTTGAATGGCAAGGGGAATTTTAGCTGTTTGTATATTTAAGTACGTAAATATACAAACAATATATAATTACCATTTTGGCTGACGCGATGGCCAAGAATTAGAAAAATCAGCTGTCCGTAATCGTTTCAACTCGAAAAAAAAAGAGCCATGACTTGCATCATAGCTCTTATTATCTTGATATAATTAAGTGATTCTTTGTTGGAGATTAACTCAATGAAGCAGCATGTACTTCGTTAAGTATTCTATTTGCCGAATCTAGTATCGTGGTGTCAGAGAGATTGACATATCCACCATGGGGACCTGGCCTCA
>CALBEE010000034.1 GCA_937927575.1 uncultured Saprospiraceae bacterium
ACTTCGTCAATGGTACAAATTAATATTCCTTTGCCAGAGTCAGATAGTGTTACGGTAGCTCCTACTGATCTTACAGTGATGCTTTATAAAGATGGTGAGATAACGGTAAAAGGAAAGCGTAGTAGTTATAAAAGAATGGAACGAGATATAGCTACAGCAGTACGTTCTATTGACAATAAAGAAAATGCAACTATAGCCATCGTATCAGAATCAGGTACGAATTGGGAAAGTGTACATAAGGTGATGCAAATAGCGAGTGGCCTAAAAGTTAAAGCAATTATAGCAACACAACCAAGAGGGTAGCGATATGGGATTCAAGAAAAAATCAAAAGTAAGCGCAGAATTCAATATGTCATCTTTGACGGATATCATCTTTTTATTATTGATATTCTTCATGCTCACTTCTTCGTTGGTGACGCCTAATGCTTTAAACTTAAAGTTGCCAGGAAAGAAAAGCAGTAATACAACCAGTTCACCTTCCACAATAAAATCTGTGTCAATATCTAAAAAAGGGACATATTTTTTAGACGGAGCTAGAATTCAGTATGGTGAGTTAAAGAAAAAAATGAGAAGCCTTAAAAAGGCTCAAGGTAAAAATGCTACTGTAAAGATTAGTCCTAATGCAAAGTCTAGTAATGACAAAGTCGTAGCAGTATTAGATCTTGCATATCAGTATGGAATCAAGACAGTACTCGAAGATCCAAAGAAATAATCACGAGACTCAATCCATTTATTCGATTGGAGTCGGAATGATATAGAAAATCCCAACCTAGAATTATTTATTACGATAAGGCATGTCTTGTCCTATACTCTTTTGTAGATATACAAATGATAGGCATGAGCCGAAGAATACTTCAATAGAAAGAACTAAAAAATAATGCAATACAACGAAGTCATATTAGCTGACGAAGAGCAAAATAGAAAGAGAGGGATGTTTCTCAGCATCGTCCTGCACTTGATATTATTGTTGTTATGCTTTACGACTTTGTTTTACGAATTCGAACCACCCGAGGATCAAATTAGTGGTATCGTAGTACAAATGGGTGTCATAGAATCTGGTATGAATACTGAAGCAGCAAAGTCAGAGGAAGAAGAGGTGACCGATCCACAAGAAGAGCCTTCGACTAAGGCTGTGGCTCCAGTAGAGGAAAAATCTAAGGCCAAAGAAATTGTAAATCAAGATAAGGAAGCGGTAAAAGAGAAAAGTTTGGATGCAGCAGTAGAAACACAAACTACTCAAGAGACTTCGGATTTACTAGCTAAAAAGGCTAAAGAAAAAGCTGAAGAAGCTGCAAAAAAGAAGAAGGCGGTCGAAGCCAAAAAAGCGGCTGAAGAAAAGGCAAGAATAGAAGCCGAGAAGAAGGCGGCAGAAGAAGCTAAAAGAAAAGCTGCAGAAGAGGCAGAGGCGAAGAAAAAGGCAGAATACGAAGCAAAGAAAAGTAAATTTGGAAGTCTATTATCCGGAGGCAGTGGAAATAATGGAGATACTGGTAATGAAGGAGATCCTGACGGTGATCCGAATAGTAAAGCATTAGAAAATTTAGCTACAGGATCTGGTCTTATTGGCGAAGGTCTAAGTGATCGTGCGGTAGAATATAAACCGGAAATCACAGATAATTCTCAAAAGACTGGAAGAATAGTTGTCGATATTTGTATTAATGGATTAGGCAAAGTGATAAGTGCCAAGTATACCCAAAAAGGATCTACCTCGGCAGATAAAGATCTTATTGAAGTGGCAGAAAAAGGAGTGCTTAAATATAGATTTTCTAAAAGTGATGCCACTAAGCAATGTGGAAGTGTAATTATAGATTTTAAATTGAAGTAATCAATTAGTCTAGTTTGTAGTTAGTAATTTTCTGCCCTCAGTCGATAGTCTCTATTTCTTGACCTTCATTAAGTAGGATATGGTCCTACTCATTTCATTCTAAATATAAGTCAATAGAGAAATAATATTCATGGTGATGAGATAGTCATTATTGAGTCGTTATTTTTTTTCTTATTATTACAGCTATGGAATTTCGTAATCAAATAAAAATTGACGCGCCTCAAGAATTCGTTGCTTCTTATATACGCCGTAGTGAGTATTTTGATAAGTGGCAAGATGATTTTCAGTCTGCAACATTATTAAGTGGAGAACAAGATACTGTAGGTGCTAAAACAAGATTGCTATATAAATTTGGAAAGTCCGATATGGAATTAATTGAGACGATCCGAGATAATAATTTGCCACATTTTTTCGAAGCCTTATATGAACATAAGCATATGGATAATACTATGCTTAGTACTTTCGAAGATGCCGGTGATAACACTACCATTTATACGACTCATGTAGACTACATAGAGTTAAAGGGGATTATGATTAAAATTATGACGAAATTATTTTCTTCAAAATTTAAGAAGGGACCAGAAAAATGGATGCGTCAATTTAAAACTTTGGTAGAATCGGAATATCAAAAATCAATTTTATAATCTATGACAAGTAACTCAAGCTTGCAATGGCCATTAGCTACTTTTGTCAATATGACAACGGTCACTATAGGTTGTTTATTAGGTTTGTTTTTGCAGTCCTTATTTACGGAAGCAATTCAAATGATAGTTATGCAAGCCATCGGCCTGGGTACTATATTAATAGGCTTGAAGATGGCTTTGAAATTACCGGATGGTTATATGCTGATCTTCATATTCGCTATGATACTGGGTGGTATACTAGGGCAAATAGTGGGCTTGGATTATATTATGGCAAACTTGTCAGATCGATTAAGGTCATTCGGAGGTTTTTCGGATAGTAAATTTACAGAAGGATTAATAACGGCGTTTTTACTGTTTTGCGTAGGGAGTATGACTATAGTCGGTGCATTAGAAGAAGGACTTTCTAAAGATAGGAATCTACTCTATGTTAAGTCTGCGTTAGATGGATTTACGGCCATAGCATTGACTGCTACTTATGGTATTGGAGTACTGTTCTCCATTGTACCCATGCTGATTTTTCAAGGAGGGATCACCGTATTAGCTGAAAAACTAAAGCCGATATTTGATCAGAATACATTGGACTTGGTAAGCGCCATAGGCGGAATACTTATCCTAGGTATTTCTATTAATTTGCTTCAATTAGGGAATGTCACTTTAGAAAATTTACTTCCTGCTATTTTGGTAGGAGTACTATTTTCCAAAATCTATCAAAGATTTAAAAAGTAGTAGATTCATTCTTCCTTGATTCCGAATCTAGTGTTTATAATCTAGAGTCGATATTAAATTTATTGCATTAAGAATATTTGTAGAAAATCATTATTGTTTCCGGCAATAAGTGCAATTTCCCCACCAGGTGTTCTCATAGTTTCTAATTGCTTTACGTTTTTATTGAGATTGATACCAGTAGAACGTGTGTCATAGTCTGCTTTAAAAGTCCCATCACCATTACTGTATAGTATGATTCCTTTTCCAGCATCATAGCTTGGAGTTTCTGGTTCAGTATTGACTAAATTTCCAGCTATTATAACATCTTCTTTTCCATCAGCATTAAGATCTAATATTTCCATATCCATGATAGGAGACCATTGTGCGGCAAAGGGTAAATCTATAGTGGTATAGGAGTCACCAGAACGTAGCATTGCAACAGAACTAAATGTGGTGGCTCTAAGATTCTTTGAGTTTCGTACTTTACTTTTGCCGAGAATGTCTTCTAATGAAGAAGAAGCAAAAGCATCATAGGTTTCAAATTTTTCGTTGAGTATTGGCATTTGTTCGGAAGAACATTCTTTTCCTCTGACAGGTACTGTTTTGCCATTGTATTGTTTTGCTAACACAATATCAACACTTCCATTGTCATCAAAATCATCGTAATAAAGATCAAGAGGTTTTTTTGCATTAGGGTGAAACTTATTATTGAGTCCTATATTTCCTACAATAAAATCATCTTGCCCATCTCCATTAAAATCTGACTTTTCAATCGAATGCCACCATCCTTTTAATTGGGATAAATTTTCATCTTCTTTTGGCGTGAAGTTGCTTTTTTGATCATTGATTAGCAATTGTGGAGCACTCCATTCTCCAACCACTACTAAGTCAAGGTAACCATCATTATTGTAATCTGTCGTTACTGCATCCGTAACCATATTAGAAAGTACTTCTTCTAATGCGGTAGTCATGATATCTTTAAAAATACCATTATCATTTTGCAATAAATAGCTTTTTGCTTTACTCGGATATTGACCTGGTACATTTCTTCCACCGACAAACAAATCTTGATCACCATCATTATCAAAATCAAATGAAACAATGCATTTAGTGCTGCTTGTAATTATAGGGAGGCTATTTCCAGATCTTAAAAATTCACCTTGTCCATTATTGATGTATAATCTATCTTGAAGTAGATTGTCACTTTGAATATCTCCACCTCCTCCAGACGCTACATATAGATCTAAAAATCTATCACCATTCACATCAAAAAAATGTGCGCCGATATCTTCATAATTTTGATCAGCTGTTAATGTTGCGGCAGACGAAACGAAAAATTTATTTCCTTTCATCAACATCAATTTGCCTGGTTGCCCTTGACTCCCACCCATATAGAAATCATCAAATCCATCCTTGTTTAAATCACCGACTGCAAGTGCTGGACCCATGTTGGAATATTTATGTGGTAATAAAATTTCCTTGGCAAATTCATCATAGGTTTTATCTGAATGCTTTACTTGGTAGGCACGCATCACATTCGATATATCTCTGAATAGAGCAGGTGGATCATTAGACGCATTTTGAGTCTTTTCAGCAGAAGCATAATCTATTTCATATTTCTGATTTACCGATACATTGTCGAAAATGCTCATATTACCATTAGGCCAAGTGATTTGCAATTGATCAATTTGTGTAGCATCACCTAATCCAAAATATACTTCTTGCGCCATACAAGATTGATAGCCACGAGTAAAAGAATAATCACGTCTGATTGTTTTTTCTCCTAAGGAAGCCACGATTTTGGCATGTTTGATATCAGCTTCATTTTGAGCATTTATTTTTACAGTAAGATAGTTTTGTGATTTACTATCATTGCGAAGAATAGAAGCCTTTTGAGTTAGATTATTAATTACAAGATCAAGATCTCCATCATTATCAAGATCTGCATATGCTGCACCATTGCTAAACGTATCACCTAGATTGCTACCTGATTGAGTGACATCATTGTACTGGTATTGATCATTGTTGGCAAATAAACCATTTGCGACTGGCGTGGATGCTACCTTTAATAATTCTTCGTGCGCAACTTTCGAAGTGTATTTTTTCTTCATTTGCTTTCGCAGTGCATCCTGTGCATGACGATAATCTTGATTTTTGGTATCTCTATAATATCCGTTAGTTATGTACAGGTCGTTATATCCGTCATTATTCATGTCAAACATAAGAGGGGCCCAACTCCAATCAGTAAGACTTACATTAAGAGCATTAGCTATCTCACTAAACTGACCATTACCCATGCCTACATGAAAAGAGTTAAACATGTATTGTCGAGTAAATTTGAATACATCAGTCAAGACATTAAAACGTTGGACATCCATAGATTCCATAAGCGTTTTAT
The DNA here is from genome assembly GCA_937927575.1 of uncultured Saprospiraceae bacterium. GTDB lineage: Bacteria > Bacteroidota > Bacteroidia > Chitinophagales > Saprospiraceae > UBA1994. The sequence continues at coordinate 5,573 of CALBEE010000034.1, forward strand.
TTCTATAATGATCTTTGGGAGTCATGTCTACGATGGATAAATCCAGAATGTTATCGTTATTATAATCGGCAGCATCTGTACCCATTGCATAGTAAGAAGTATGATTAATGTAGTCCATTCTATTGGTAAATGTCCCATTGCCATTATTGATAAAATAATAATCAGGAATCCAAAAGTCATTGGCTACATAGACATCAAGTAGTCCATCATCATTATAGTCTGCGACTGACATGCCCAACCCATAAGCAAGAGTATGAATACCAGCAGCTTTAGATACATCAGTAAATTTATCTCCATCTCTTCTAAGTAAGGTAAGTTTACCTTTAGCAATCCTATTATCATTGACTTTATTGAGCCTTTGCAACATATTCAATCCACTGCCATCGTCAGTATTAGCCTTAGTGATTTCAGTAACCTTTGCAACATCTTTGGAGTTACCATGATTATTGATCCAAACATCCAGATCTCCATCTTGGTCGTAATCAAAGAAAGAGGCTTGCATAGAATAACTATTAACATCTAATCCATATTTAGCGGCTTCTTCTGTAAACTTAAAATCTCCTTGATTTACATATAATTCATTGACAGTATTAGATAAGTCAGGTCCAGAATTGCATATATAAATATCTTGTAGACCGTCATTGTTAATATCGACAATGGTCGCACCAAAAGCCCATCTCTTTGATGGAGGTAATGAACTGCTAGAAACATCTTCGAATTTTAGATTCCCAGTATTCTTATAAATTTTGTTGTCTGCATCATTTCCACAGAAAAACAAATCTTGTAAGCCATCATTATTAAAGTCCGATATGGCTACGCCAGCACCATTATACATATAGTCATACGTAAGTCCATTACGGGTAGCATTTTCGTTAATATAATTAGTGAAGTCAACGCCAGATTCACCAGCACTAAGACTGGTAAATGATATGTCTGGTGATGATTTGGATTTTGTCGTTACTTCAGTTTTATCAGTGCTATCGGACTGACAAGATATGATTAGTAGGGTAGTGAGTAGTAGCGAAAATAGGGCTCTCATAGTGCAGATTTGATATTCCTGTATTGCGATATGTGGTAATACACTGCAATATCGAATTTATCTGCTATTCTGCTTAAGTCTAGCCCTATTTTTATGTGCTACATCAATACATTTATTACCTCACCACAGTTACGTCACCAGTAAGCTCGAAGACTTCCACATCATTACAAAAGTTACCTTCCGCTCTTATCATCCATACGTATACTCCTGTTCTACCTGCTTGAGTGGCAAATTTGCCATCCCAACCTTCATCCAGTTGGTCGCTATGATAGACATGATTTCCCCATCTATCAAATACATCTAAGCTATAGCTTGATATTTGTGAAGGATCTTTATAGGCAGGTAAAAATTCATCATTAACACCATCTCCATTAGGTGAAAATATATTGGGTGCATAGAAGGTGCCTATTTCAGTTTCTATAAAGTCGATATCCCATTCATAATAACTAATCGAACAATCATCTACTACTTCGACGCTATACATACCTTCTGTATTGATAGGTATTGAGTTTGTCGTACTTCCATTACTCCAATTATAGGTAGCGTTTCCAGCTGAAGTTATAACTTCTGGAGCTAATGTAGTAGAAGACATACTGCAATCAATCACTGGGTCTGTAAAAGTGACATCCAGCTCAGGCGCTTCTAATATTTCGAATGGATACTCATGGTAACAAGCATCGGTCCCTAAAACATATAAAGTATATACACCAGCATCAAGGTCTTGTACATCAGGTGAACTACTAAAGTTTGTGCCGTCTAAAGAATACTGTAATCCACTTTCTGTGCTGGCAAATTGTGCGGCTCCATTAGCCATGCCAACACATGCATCGTCCGTACTTATTACAACCATTGGACTTGGAATAGTAATGAGCTCTATGGATTCTGTATTGACACATCCGTTTACATTAGATATGTAGATGTCATAATTACCGGGCGGTAGACCATCAAATTGTGGTGTACTCTGGAAAGTAATATTATCAAGTGAATAGCTATATGTACCAGTTCCCACTTGTGTCATATTAATCTCGCCATTATTTTGGCCTTCGCAAACGTCTAGTCCTGAGATATTAACTAATGGTGCATCTTCTTCGTCAACAATAAAACTGTATGTATAATCACATCCATTATCATCTGTGATGGTCAGGTTATGCATTCCAGGGGATAATGCACTATAATTTCCATCTACACTTGGTGATGTGCCATCCAACATATATATCAGATTGACCCCACTTATATTATTTACTGAAACACTACCATTGTCCATACCAGTACAACTTGCATTTGGATTAATCGTAATAGATGGTTCGCTAAATGCATCTATGGTAAATGGCATATCCCATGAACAACCGTTGGTATTCGTAATATATAAAGTATGGTTGCCTACAGGTAGTTGGTCCAGTGTAGTGGCGCTTCCAAACGATGATCCGTCCAAAGAAAATTCATACGAACCACCATCTATAATACTGATAGATGCTTGGCCTTCTGTCTCACTGATACATGTATTTGATGTAGATATATCTAATAGAGGTTCCGCTACTAGATCGACATTGAATGGAATAGTCTGTGGACATCCATTAGCGTCTAATACCCAAAGATCGTGCATGCCAGGACTTAAATTTTCATAAGTGCTAGTTGGCGAAAATGAACTCGGATTATCAATACTATAACTGGTTCCTGGTAGATCCGAACTTAGTGAAAGACTACCACCGATACTTGGATCACAAGCCGGAATCATATTTAGTATGATAGAAGCTTGTGGTAATTCTATAGCATTTACGATTAATGTCGAGTCACATCCTGCTAGGGTAGTGTACACTATAGAATCCGTTTCTCCCGGCAGTACAGTTAATGTTTCGTAAACAATAGGTTGGCCAGTACAAGTATTGAGATCGAGTATAGTCTCTTGTCTTATACATTGATCAGTAAATGGAAAATCCTTTAGCTTTTCTTCCACACATTCAATGAATTGAAAATCTTCTTTTTGAGTGGGGACTGGAATATTATATCCAAGACTACTTACATCCACTTGGATGGAAGGATTGTCTATTCCCAATTGATCAAATTCATAGAATCCATTGACATCAGTATACGATGTTTCGATCACTGTCGCTCCATCCATTAATTGTACTAATGCATTTTCTAATAATATATCTCCTGCATCATAGGTGCCATCTTGATTTTGATCGAGGTATACGATACCGTTAATTTTATGATCAGCAGACTTGGGTTCAATATTCAAAATGTCACTAGTTTCACTACAGCCACTCCAGTGAGTCATAATTACTTCGTAAGCTCCAGGTTCTGTAAGTTCAAATGATGTAGAAGTATTTCCAGTAGAAATACCATCTTTAAACCACTCAAAAGAATAACCTAAGTTTTGTGGTAGGCAAAGTTCTTTTGGAAAACAAACTTCTCTACAACCACTCGGAAATACATCTTTTCTTGGTCTAGGATTGATAACATAACCTCCAGGCCATCCCTCACATCCATGCTCGCTGATCACCTGTACTTCATAATAGTCAGCTTGTGATGTTGTAATAGATTGTCCTTCTTCTCCAGTACTCCAGTAATATTTAAAATTGGAATCGTAATTTGTAATGGTCAAAGTATGTGGTAATCCTTCACAATTTTCACTTTGATTAGATACTACTATAGGACTAGCTGGCAAAGGATGAATGACTACTGTTATGGGCTCGACTTCATAGGTGCAACCATTAGCTGGATCTGTTACAGTAACACCGATAGAATGCGTTCCTGGATTAAGATTACTTAGACCATTCCAATAATAAATGGCATTGTTAGTTTGATTATTTACAGTCCACGCATATTCTAATCCAAATTGATATGGAACAGATAAAAAGAAATTTTCTTGATGACATAGTTCCATATACTCGGTATAACTTTCATTGACAAAATCATCACCTTGTACAGTTCCTTTAATAATTAATTCTGGAACTTCATGGAATGTTATTTTCACTGCATCAGGAGTATATTGACATCCACCTGCATCAGTGATTGTTACGGTATAATTTTGGGTGTCACCCACTTTTCTTGTTTGACCTAATCTGCCATCAGACCATAGGTAAGTTAGACCTCCAGTAGGTGCCATTAAAGTAGTAGAATCTCCTTCACAAATGGGTCCTGCCGGCATAAGAGAAATATCTCCTGCGAGTACACTATTACTAATGTCTATTGATTTAGTAATGGTATTGGTACAGCCATAAATATTTGTTGCAGAAAGAGAAACATTATAAATCTGACTATTACTAAAAGTATGAAGTGAGTTTTCCAAATCTGACTCGTTAGCAGCACCACTTGCAAAGTCGTCAAAATTCCACATTACTGATATGGCATCTGTCGAAACTTGTGCATCGAAAGGCACTGCAGTGTCTTGACATCTAATGACAGGTAGATTGAAATCTACATTGGGTGCATCTTTTACCTCCACTTCTTGAGTAAAACGTGCTTGACAACCAGTATTAGAAGTTACAGTCAGTGTAACATTATAAATACCACTTGCGGAATAGGTATGCATAGGATCAGCGTCACTTGAATTATTGGCTGCACCACTACTAGGATCACCAAAATCCCAACTATAATTGCTTACAGAATATCCGGTCACAAATGTAACTTCTTGATTAAATTGAATACCATCATTAGCACATCCAACATCAGCTGTAAAATTAGCCGCAAGAGGCACTACGATATCCACATAATCCCAGCAATAAGGCGGATTTACATTTGCAGTTACTTCAGCTATCATAGTCACTAAGTAATGTCCGGCATATGTAAATGTGTGATCTGGATTCTCTAGTATACTTATACTGTCTGCACCTGCGTCCACATCTGCGAAATCGTAGAGGATGGTGCCAGGCACAAAATCGGCAGAAGTATTTGTAAATGAATATTCATTACAGAATCCAGAATTAGCTGCAGTAAACGAAACATAAGTGCCATCTTGACAAGGAGGGAAGTAAGAACATCTTCCATTACACCTTCCGTTAGGTCCACAATATTCGAATAATTCTATCTCGTTTGAAATTTGGACACATCCATCAGAATTAGTCGCTACGACATAATAATGACCAAAAATAGAACTGCTAATGCTATTGGTTGTAACCCCTAAAGCCACTCCATCTCTATACCATTCATAGGTAAAACCGGAAGTAGTATTTAATGCATATAAAGTCGGTCCAGTATCTCCTTCACCTGGGCAAAATCCCGTATCATCTGGAGTTGAAATTCTAATATCAGGAAATATAAATTCTTCAATTTCGAAAGTCTCTTCAGAGATACATCCATTGATATCTGTTAATTCAACTAAGTAAAAACCAACATCAAGCGTAAGCGAATTATTAACGCTAATGGTAGAGAGGTTCTCATCTTTTACTTCAATGGATCCACCTGCAGGAACTACTATACTGATTGTAGCCTGATCTCCTGGACAAACACCGTCAGGTGCAGTGATGACAACTGGAGTTTCTGGTAGTACTTCTACGGAGTACCCGATGGATGCTGCACAAAATCCTGCAGAAATAGAATGTGTACCTGACATATGCCAATGCACTTCTAAACTTCCATCAGGAAGTGTACGTAAACTACCGGCATCACTGGGTATGATTTCCCAGTTAGTAGGTGTTTCTGAAAGACCATCAACTTGATAGATTTCTCTTGTGTCAAGACAAGCTATGCCAGAACCACTTATAGTACTACTTGCCGCAGTTAAAGGAATAAATTCGACAGGTTCTGAAAAACACCACTGGTCCACTTCACTTGTAGTAACCGAAACATGATAAGGGCCATTACTTGTCCACGTATGGTCAAGTTCTTTTCCGTTGAAATTTGTGATAGCACCACCATCGTCTACTCTCCATCTGATATTAAATAGTTGTGCATTGATAGGTAAAACATAGGTAGATGTTTCTCCTGGACATACTACCAGATCTCCAATAATATCAACATCAATTTCTGGTCGAGGATCTATTGGAACATATACAGTTTGCGATGGTTCGCAATAGATCGCAGGATCGACAGCAACATCTATTTTATAAACTCCTGGGCCATCATTAAAATCATATTGTACGACTTCTTCTGCGGTGGCAGTATATACGGTAGAGCCATCTGGACCTTCGATATTCCAATCCGCAGCAATATTATTCCAATTGTAAGAAGCCACTATATAATTGTTGCCTTCTGGGCAAATATTTGCGGTACCTTGAATGGCAAATGGATCTTTTAAATTGATCGTCAAAATGGCAGATCCACCGCATTCTAATGAGCAATTTTCATATTCTAATAAGATGGTTGCCGTTGAAGGTGTATTCCATTGATCTTCCCATTGCACGACTATTTCTTCGGTTCCAAATCCAGATGAAATGTACCCTGGTCCAGAAATGCTCCAGTTGTACTGAGTACCACCAAAGCGCGGTACACGATATGTGGATGTAGATCCCTTACAAACTTCTTGGGGTCCTGCAATATTTACGCTACTCGTTATGATTGGAATAATTTCAGTGGTCGGAATAGCACAACTTGCTCCACAACCAGGGGTAGCTAAGGTTACTTCACCTGTAGGTCCACTTTGCCATACTACTTCTATAAAGTCATCCGCATTACTCCCTCCATCTATTATGGTTGCATTGGCACTTACATTCCAATCGTATTGAGCGCAAATGTCGGCAGCATAATAAGTAGTGGTATCTTGTGCACATACTGTACCTAGACATAGGATTTCTGGTCCTGGATTTACATTGACATCAATATTAAAATAGGTAGTATCATAGCAAAAGCATTCTGTTTGCACTACAAGATTGCCTGTAAAACTTCCAGCATTATCGTAAGTAAAGTTTACTTGAGATCCAGAGGCATATTGACCATCTCCGCTATCCCAATAGTATTCAACAACGTCGGATGTATTGCTTGTCATTGAAATGGTTTGTCCTAGGCAAATAGTATTAGTGCTTAGTATGGCATTTGCCTCAGGTACTTCTAATATTTCTACACAATAAGTTTCTTCAGCTTCGCAATTGTTGTCATCTACATTGGAAACAATGATGTATCCGCTTCCTGTTTCATTCCATGTGATGGTCGCTGAATTTGAATTAATCTCTACATTCGATGCTCCTTCTATATCCCAATTATATGTTCCTATTGGATTAGTAGGAGGATAAGTTACAGTAGATCCTCCACATGCAGTTTGACAACTTACTGGAGGAAGTTCTTGATCAGGATTGCCTTCGTCTAAAGAGTCTCTTGTCTCGCAAGTAGGGTAGAATGGAAAAATTAAATTTATACCTTGATTTTCATTTACGATTACATTATAAGTAGTTAAATGATCTCCTGGAGTTGCAGATACATCTGTCACCGCTATAGTCTGCTCTCCTTGTTCTGTCCAGCATATTTCTACTTCTTTACCGATAATATTGTTCATGGTGATTCCAGATATACTCCATACAAATGGCCCACTTGAGTTGCTTTGCATCGTGTACGTAGCACATTCATTGATACAAACCTCTGCAGGTCCTTGAATGACTTGGCTTAATAATGAGCATGGTAGAATTAAAAGTAACAGGATTAATTGGCGCATTTTTAAGGATTTATTGTTTTACTATTCAGGTTTTTTAGAATGTCTTTGTAACGACTTCTGACTATAAGAGTAGAGGGATCTCAAATTCGTTGCAATGACCTAGATATTATCTATCTTTACCATATGAATCCGAACTTAGATCCTACTACATCACAGTTTACTCCTGAGGAGCAACAAGTGGATAGAGCATTACGTCCTAAAGGGTTGAGTGACTTTAGTGGACAAAAAAAGATTGTCGATAATCTAGAAGTATTTATCAAGGCGGCAAAAATGCGTGAAGAAGCTTTGGATCACGTATTATTACATGGACCACCTGGACTTGGTAAGACTACGCTTTCGTTGATTATAGCTTCAGAGATGGGAGCCAATATGAAGATGACCTCTGGACCAGTACTCGAAAAACCGGGTGATCTTGCCGGCCTACTTACGAATCTGGAAGAAGGTGATGTTTTATTTATAGATGAGATACATAGACTCAATAATGTAGTCGAAGAATATCTGTATTCTGCAATGGAGGATTATAGGATTGATATCATGATCGATACTGGGCCCAATGCAAGGAGTATACAGATTGAATTGAGTCCATTTACATTAGTGGGAGCCACTACAAGAATGGGTCTCTTAACTGCTCCTATGAGAGCTAGATTTGGTATCAATTTCCATTTGGATTATTATGATGTACCTACGCTGAAAAAAATTATAAAGAGAAGCGCTAATATATTGGAAGTGCCGATCGATGATGATGGTGCGGCAGAAATAGCTGGACGAAGTAGAGGTACTCCGAGGATAGCGAATGCATTATTGCGAAGGATAAGAGACTTCGCAATGATCAAAGGAGATGGTAAGATTGATCTTGAAATCAGCCGGTTTGGTCTGGAAGCGTTGAATGTAGATGAGTATGGACTAGATGAAATGGATAACAAAATTTTGTCGGCAATTATCCAGAAGTTTAAAGGTGGTCCTGTAGGATTGACGACAATAGCTACAGCGGTAGGCGAAGAAGGCGGAACTATAGAAGAAGTACATGAGCCATTCCTAATCATGGAAGGCTTTATACAACGAACATCAAGAGGAAGAGAAGCTACAGATAAAGCGTATGATCATTTAGGATTAACTAGGATTAATGATACAGGAAGTTTATTCTAGCAAAACTTTATCATCAAATTTTCATTTTATAGAAGAATCAAAAAAGAATCATTATGGCTGAAGAGCATAAAAAGAAAGGAAACCAAATCAATATAGAATTAACGGAAGAAATATCAGAAGGTACATATTCTAATCTTGCTATTATTTCGCATTCTAATTCAGAGTTTGTATTAGATTTTGTAAGAATAGTACCTAATGTGCAGAAAGCAAAAGTGAAGTCAAGAATTATTTTAAGTCCTGAACATGCAAAGAGATTGCATAAGGCATTAGCGGATAATATCAATAAGTATGAAGCTCAAAACGGTAAGATCAGAGAAAGTAATCAGCCTCCTTTTCCACCCATGAACTTCACGCCTACAGCTAAGGCATAAGACATAAAACTAAGAATGCAGAATTACGAATTTCGAGTTAAATCGAAATTCGTAGTTTTTCCCAATTATTTTCGATTGATAAAT
>CALBEE010000035.1 GCA_937927575.1 uncultured Saprospiraceae bacterium
GACGGTAGTTATGATTATTCTGATGTAATATTGCTCAAAGGAAATACAGAAACTTCCACGTCAGTATATCCAAATCCTACTACAGGCATGCTGTACTTTAGCGGTAATAAAATAGAGCAAGTATTCATTACAAGTTCAACCGGCATAGTTCATAAATATTTTGTTGGTGATTCGCAATCCATTGATGTTTCTGACTTGGCTTCAGGAATCTATCTTCTACAAACTACTAACATGAATGGAACAACTCAGAGCATTAAATTCATAAAAAAGTAACACTGTTGAGTTAATAGTCTTACAATTTCGATTTATATGCTGCTGTAGCCTTTTCAAAATCCTTTATTGTTCCTTTTATACCTAACTTGTATAACCAACGAAATAGAATTCCCGGTCCAGTTAATGCTCTCTCCTCACGAGCTACTCTAGCGGTTGGATGGTCCATAAAATGTGCAAGTCCTTTTTTTATTTTTTGAGGTTGAGCATAAAATTCTATCCGACTAATATGTTTCACATTTTTATAGCCATAATGATCTGGCGCTATGAGTCTTAAGGGAATTCCATGTTCAATACTAAGAGGCTTGGCATCTAATTCATCAGCAAGAAGGACATTATCTTTCAAAAGATCTTCTAAAGGAAGGCTTGTCTTATATCCATCTTGAGCCTTTAATACTACAAAAGATACTTCTGTATTTAATTGTGGCAAAATCAAAGTCTCGAAGAAATCTCTAAAGCTATATCCTCCCCAATTGAGATTCAACTTACTCCACGTGGTAACACAGTGAAAGTTTGAGATTTGCTTGTTTCTTGGAAGTAATTTTAACTCTTCTGTTATTTCGAATTCTTTAAGTTCTCCTCCTATGGTTAGTACGACTTTGTCGATCACAGTAGGAAACCTTTCAGCGTATTGTGGCAAACCAAATCTTGGAAATATACTCGATTCTTTTTGGCCAGGAGGCAAGGCTATTTTAGTGTTCATTACTTCAAAAAAATTATACTCAAAATATTAATTTACGAACTAGTTTATAATCAAAATCTCAAATCTACATTGAATACGAATATTGTATTTCTATAGTAGTATAACTCTATAATATCATGGATGGTTTAGACCCAATTTAATAATACTAAAACTTCAAATTCTATTCATGGCAGCTTTAACCATTCGCTGACTACCCTGTCCAAAATTTTCGGAATAATACGCTCCATAAGTAAGCTATACATATCCCCAGCAAAGCTCCACTAATTACATCCAGAGGATAATGCACTCCAACATAGACCTGAGCAAAAGATACTGCGAAGGCCCAAATTCCCAATACAAATTTTAATGCTCTGCGACTAGAAGGTAAAAGGAAAATTAAATACCATGAAATGGCAAAATGATTAGCGGCATGATTGCTTGTAAAGCTATATCCGCTACCGCAATGGACTCGAGTAATCACTTCATCAGATTCTAATGCTCGACAAGGTCTAATACGTTCAACATTCTTCTTGATTATTGTATTACTAATAAAATCTGAAGAACCTGCAGCCAAGGACAAAAACACGATTACGAAATATCCTTTCTTCCCAAAATTGAATAGACAAAAGCCAATAATGAACAAATAGATTGGAGCCCAAAAAACGGGCTCTCTCAACCAAGGAATCACTGCATCAAATACATCATTTGTCATTCCGGTATTAATGGATTGAAATATGGCTTTATCTATCGCTAAGATCTCTGACAAGGTGAATATTTAGTAAGTGACGTATATTTAACGCGGACGTCCAAAGTTAAATTTTTAGATTTGAACCGAATTACGAACTAGACATTAAAAATCAAATATAATTGGCACTAATTAAATCAATATCAGGCATCAGAGGAACCATAGGTGCTCAGCCTGGCGAAAACCTAACTCCAATCGACATTGTAGAATGTACAGCAGGATTTGCACAATGGATCATCAAAAGTGGAGCTCCGCACAAAGTAGTCGTTGGCAGAGATGGACGTATCAGTGGAGAGATGGTCAGTCAATTGGCTATACAGACCTTAATCAGTATGGGAATGGAGGTTATAGACCTAGGTCTATCCACAACACCTACCGTAGAGATGGCAGTACCATTAGAAGGTGCCGGCGCTGGTATCATATTTACAGCCAGCCATAACCCAAAGCAATGGAACGCTCTTAAGTTTTTAACTCATACAGGAGAATTTATCTCGGCAGCAGTTGGTCAGGAAATCATAGACACCATTGAAAGTGGAAATCTACATTTTGTCGATGTTGATAGTTTAGGTAGTTATAGTAAGATGGAGGGCTACATAGAAAAACATATAGACATTTTACTTGAATTACCCTATGTGGATATTGAATTAGTGAAAAGCAAAAAATTTCACGTTGTAGTGGATTGTATTAATAGTACCGGCGCTATTTCTATTCCACCACTATTAGATAAATTAGGTGTGAGCTATACTCTTATCAATGATGAAGTAAATGGTCATTTTGCTCATAATCCAGAGCCTCTTCCTGCTCATTTGATTGAATTATCTGAGACCATTCTAAAAGAAAAGGCACACTTAGGTATTTCGGTAGATCCTGATGTGGATAGACTGGCTTTCGTCAATGAAGACGGTAGCATGTTTGGTGAAGAATACACTCTAGTGGCAGTAGCAGATTATATACTTTCTATTAATAAAGGTAATACCGTCTCTAATCTATCTTCGACCAGAGCCTTGGCTGATGTGACTCATAAACATGGTGCAAGTTATTCTGCCTCTGCAGTGGGTGAAGTCAATGTAGTAAATATGATGAAAGCTACTAATGCGGTAATAGGAGGAGAAGGCAATGGTGGAATTATCCTACCAGAGTTACATTATGGAAGAGATGCGCTTGTAGGTATTGCGATTATGTTGACTCACCTAGCCAACGATGGTCGATCTATGTCCGCTTTAAAAGCAAGCTATCCGCCATACGAAATAGTCAAGGATAAGCTTCAACTCACGAAAGAAATGGACGTTGATGGTATTTTAAAGGCTGTGGAAGAAAAGTTTTCAAATGAAAAAGTAAATACCATCGATGGAGTCAAAATAGACTTTGAACATGGTTGGGTGCATTTAAGAAAATCGAATACAGAACCAATCATTAGAATATATAGTGAAGCCAAAGATAAAGCCACCGCGACAGCATTAGGATTAAGTGTAAAAGATACTGTGCTGGAGTTGATATAAGCAGGTTTATAATATACCTTTATAGTCATACAACTTGAGTACAATGACAGAGCAATATTTCGATAGATTTAGAAGGCACATCATAGGCATAGACCAAACCTTTACTGGCCCTTATGGAGAAAAGAAAATTGTCTATGCTGATTGGACGGCTAGTGGTCGTATGTACGGTCCTATCGAGAATCGTATTTCTAATGATATCGCTCCTTTCGTAGGCAATACGCATACTGAGACGACCGTAACTGGTTCAAGCATGACTAAGGCATATCATCATGCTAAGGATATCATTAAAAAACATGTAAATGCTGCCGAAACTGATATTCTGATCTCTTCAAATTCAGGAATGACCGGCGTTGTCAATAAATTACAAAGGATGTTAGGGCTAAAGGTCCATGAGAAGATGCGCAAGAAAATTGATATTCCTCAGTCTGAGCGTCCCATCGTTTTTGTAACCCATATGGAGCATCACTCCAATCAAACTTCATGGTTAGAGACTATATGTGATGTAGATGTTATACAAGCCTGTAGTGAAGGATGTGTGGATCTAAACCATTTTGAGCAATTGTTAGATAAATATGCGGATCGGTCAATGAAAATCGCAGCAGTAACTTCTTGCTCAAATGTAACTGGTATACAAACGCCGTATCATCAAATCGCAAAGATGATCCATAGAGCTGGAGGATATTGTTTTGTCGATTTTGCCTGTTCTGGACCATATATCGATATCGATATGCATCCTAGCGATCCAGAGCAAAAACTGGATGCCATTTATTTCTCTCCTCATAAATTTTTAGGAGGACCTTCGAGTTCAGGAATTCTTCTTTTTTGCCAATCCCTTTACGATAACAAGATTCCGGATAATCCTGGTGGAGGTACGGTCGATTGGACTAATCCATGGGGAGAACATAAATATTATGACTCAATCGAGGCGAGAGAAGATGGTGGAACTCCTTCATTCATTCAGACCATGAGAGTTGCGCTCTGCATTCAATTAAAGGAGGAAATGGGTGTAGAAAATATATTGCACAGAGAGCACGAACTGATGCGTCCTGTTTGGCAAAGACTTACAAAAGTAGATAATCTTCATATTCTTGCTGAAAATGTGCAAGATAGATTAGCCGTATTCAGTTTTTACATTCAAGATTGCCATTTTAATCTAGCTGTAAAATTACTTAACGATCGATACGGAATACAAGTAAGAGGCGGTTGTTCATGCGCAGGAACTTACGGTCACTATCTACTTCAAGTGACCAATGAAAAATCTAAAAGTATCACTGATCTCATAAATCTTGGTGACAACTCAAACAAACCAGGATGGATCAGAATGTCTCTTCACCCTACTATGACTAATGATGAAGTAGAAT
>CALBEE010000036.1 GCA_937927575.1 uncultured Saprospiraceae bacterium
CGCGACCCCCTGCGTGACAGGCAGGTATTCTAACCAGCTGAACTACCAGACCGTTGCTCGGTTAATCAGCGATGCAAAAATAGCATCATTTTCTATTATTGCAAACATCTAATTGATAAATAATGCAATAATATTTCAGAGAAAAATTAACCGCTTGACTTTCAACTGTATAGCATTGTACTTTTTTGTAATGGATACTCAGAAATGCCGCCTATTGGCTATTCTACACCGCCCCAACACATATATTTGATGTTGAGATACTCATCGATACCGTATTTAGAGCCTTCTCTACCAAATCCACTTTCTTTGATTCCGCCAAAAGGTGCTGCCACCGTAGACATAACGCCTGTATTGATGCCTACCATACCGTATTCTAAGGCTTCTGCTACTCTCCAGATCAAGGCATAATCCCTTCCATAGAAGTAGGAAGCGAGACCGTAATTCGTATCATTGGCCAACTGGATCACTTCTTCTTCTGTCTCAAACTGATATACTGCAGCCACAGGTCCAAAAATCTCGGAAGAGAAAATGTCCATAGTATTATTTACATCGCAGATGATCGTTGGTTCTAAGAATAGATCTTGTGCTCTATGGCCGCCAACTACAATTTTAGCTCCTTTGGCCTCAGCATCCTCTATCAATTCTAAATCTTTGGATACAGCTTGTTCATTGATCATAGGGCCAATAAAGGTCTTTTCATCTAGACCATTTCCGGTTTTGATAGAGCTGACCTTTGCCGCAAACTTTTCGACAAACTCATCGTGAATGGATGTATGTAGAAATATTCTATTGGTGCATACACATGTTTGGCCGCCATTCCTAAATTTGGAAGCGAAACATCCATTGACGGCAGCATCTATATCAGCATCTGGAAAAACAATAAATGGCGCATTGCCACCTAATTCCAATGTTACTTTTTTGACTTGATCGGCAGATTGTTTGAGTATAATTTTTCCTACACGTGTAGAACCAGTGAAAGATATTTTTTTCACCTTGGGATGAGAAGTCATACTTACTCCTAAAGCAGGAGCGTCCATACTCGGCAATATATTAATAACGCCTGAGGGAAATCCTGCTCTACTCGCAAGCTCAGCTAAGGCTAAGGCTGATAGGGGAGTATACTCTGAAGGCTTGACCACTACCGTACATCCGGCAGCTAATGCTGGAGCTATTTTTCGCGTAATCATAGCACTCGGAAAATTCCAAGGCGTAATGGCACCTACTACACCGACCGGCTGCTTTACCACCGTAATTCTATTTTTTCTGCTTTGACCTGGTATGACATCGCCATAGACACGTTTAGCTTCTTCAGCAAACCATTCGATATAAGAGGCGCCATATTTGATTTCACCTTTGGCCTCGGCAATGGGTTTACCTTGTTCCACTGTAAGAATATGAGCCAAGTCGTCAACATGGGTAAGGATGAGCTTATACCAACTTTGTAGTATTCTACTTCTCTTGTTTGCCGTATAATTGCTCCATATTCTAAACGCTTTTTCAGCGGCTAATATGGCATCATTCATATCGGATGCATCGCAGTCAGTTACAGTTGCGATTTCCTTTCCATCATAAGGATTAGATACTTTGAAGGATGAGGATTTAGATATCCATTTACCATCGATATATGCCTCAGTCTTTAATAGTGATTGATCTTTGATCTCCATAGAAAACACAACTAGCAAAATCAATATTTAGTTTGTCATAAGAGCAAGATTCTTATAATCGTTCTATCATCTTTCGCAATCTTCAAATCGTGAGAAGCCAATCATTTTCTAAAGAAATAACTTTTGATGGTTTACCATATCTAATGCTACATCTACGATCATATCCTCTTGGCCACCTACCATATTTCTTTTGCCGAGTTCTTCTAGTATCGCTCTCGTATCCAGTCCATACTTCTGTGCCGCCCTTTCTGAATGCAATAAGAAGCTAGAATACACACCTGCATATCCTAGAGATAAAGTTTCTCGATCTACTCTAACAGGCCGTTCTTGCAATGGTCTAATGAGATCATCTGCTGCATCCATAAGTTTGTATACATCAGAGTTGTGTTTTGCACCCATCTTATTCAATACTGCGACTAAAACTTCAAGTGGAGCATTGCCAGCTCCAGCGCCCATTCCAGCTAGTGAAGCGTCTAATCTCGTTGCTCCATGCTGCATTGCTACTACTGTATTAGCTACTCCTAGAGAAAGATTATGATGACAATGAATTCCGATTTCTGTCTCCTCTTTGAGTATATCTTTGAAGGCTTTAATTCTATCTACGACACCGTCCATAAGCAAGGCCCCTGCAGAGTCGGTAACGTAGACACAATCTGCACCAGCATCTTCCATTATTTTTGCCTGTTCTGCTAGCTTTTTCGGTTCGTTCATATGCGACATCATCAAAAATCCACCTACATCCATACCTAGTTCTTTGGCAGCGGCAATATGCTGAGGAGCGATATCTGCCTCGGTACAATGCGTTGCAATGCGGACAGATTCTACGCCTAAGTCTCTCGCTTTTTTGAGATCATGAATGGTCGCAATACCAGGAAGAATCAATGTGGTCAATTTAGCATGTGTCAATACTTCATTTATTCCTTCTAACCAATCCCAATCGGTGTGTGCTCCAAATCCATAGTTGAAACTTCCTCCTGCCAATCCATCTCCATGAGAAATTTCGATGGCATCTACTCCAGCTTGGTCCAGCGCAATGGCAATTTCTTTAATTTTTTCCTTGGAGTATTGATGGCGAATGGCGTGCATACCATCGCGGAGGGTTACGTCTATTATTTTGATATTATGTCCCATAATTAAATTCCAATTTTAAAATTTTAAATTCCAAACCCGTTACATGGCTCGAGCCAGAATAAGCATTATTGCAACTTGTTGATTATCGCTGACAATATTCTTTGTAATTGTTCAGCTTCATCTATAAGGTAATCGTTTTCTTTAAGTTTATCTTTTTCAAATTCATTACTTCCACTAATCACTTTCAACCAATACACAGTTTCTTTCGCCTCTTTTCTTGCTATTTTCATTCTGTAACCAAGATCTTTTGGTCCTAGCTTTTCATTAGCTTCTATATAATTAGCCCCAACTGATCCTGACGATCTTATTACTTGTTTTCCATCTTCGTAATTTGCAGTAATCTTGGGTAAGCCACGAACAAATTTCCTTACTCTTATGGCGAACGCTAATGTTCGCTCTTCTAAATTTTGCATACTAATTTTTTTAATTAAAAAAATAAACTTCAAATTATAAATTTCAAATTCCAAACCCTTTACATGGCTCAAGCATAACTAAATTTAAACCTATCATTGCTAGGGCATCAGTCGTTTTTCATTTGTAATATTTTATTCTTTTTTTAATTTTGATAAAATCACACTTGGTACAAGCAATAGGTTTGGAATTTTGATTTTTCTTTTTTTGGAATTTATTATTGGAAATTTAAATTTCCAACAATTCTCTCGCCTACAGCGAGAGCCGCACTCGTCATAATATCTAAATTTCCAGCATACTCGGGTAAATAATGTCCAGCACCTACTACTTTTAGAAGCACCGTAGTTTTGAGTCCATGACGATGTCCAAGGCCTTCTATGAATACAGGCTCACTCTCTGGAATATCGTCAAATTGCACTTCTTGATGTAACTCATATAAAGGAACATATTTCTGTACTTCTGCTACCATCTCATGTATGCTTTTTCTTACAGCTTCTCGATCTGCTTGCTCCGATAAAGTAAATACAGTATCACGCATTACCAGTGGTGGCTCGGCAGGATTGAGTACTATTATGGCTTTACCGCGATCAGCGCCTCCGACTTTTTCTATAGCTTGAGAAGTAGTCTCTGTAAATTCATCAATATTGGCTCTAGTGCCTGGACCTGCAGACTTACTCGCTATTGAAGCGACAATCTCTCCATAATGTACTTTGGCTACTTGACTCACAGCTGCCACTATCGGAATAGTAGCTTGACCACCACAGGTAACCATATTGACATTAGGTACATCTATATTGTCAGAAAAATTGACAGGAGGAACGAGATACGGACCTACCGCTGCCGGTGTAAGGTCGATCATTTTTTTATCAGAAAAAGCTTTAATTTTTTCCCAGTTGTACAAATGCGCTCTTGCAGAAGTAGCATCAAAAACAATTTTGATATCTTTCCATTCTTCCTTCTGTATTAATCCATCTACTCCCGTATGACAAGTAGTAATGCCCATTCTTTTGGCTCTAGCGAGACCGTCAGATTCTGGATCTATACCTACAAAAACTGACATCTCTAATGACTTAGATAATCGTATGATTTTTATCATCAAATCTGTACCAATATTTCCAGACCCTATTATTGCAACTTTAGTTTTCATATGGTTTTATTTACCAAGCGCAAGCCATATCATGCGTTTGGAATTTGAAATTTTCTTTCCCTTTTGGAATTTTCTGTTTCGTTACTTAAACGAAACAGACACCGTTCCCAAACCCTCAAACTTAGCCTCCACTTCGTCTCCTTCCTTAACGCCTACCATAGGACCTAAAGATCCAGAAAGTATCAATTCTCCAGCTTGTAAAGGCTGATCTAATGATTGCATTTTTTGGGCTAACCACAATACAGCGTTGAGTGGTGATCCCATACAATCCTTTCCACTTCCAGATGATTTTACCTCGCCATTGATCGTCATCTCCATTTTACAATTTACGACATCTATATCATCTAGCATCTTAGGCGAATGACCCAATACATAATGACTCGCCGAAGCATTATCAGCGACGGTATCTGCAATCCTGATATTCCAGTTTTCAATTCTACTTCCTACCACTTCGATCGACGGAAGTACATAGTCAATCGCATTGATGATATCTATGATGGTTAGATTTTCGGCATCCAAACTTGCGCCTAGAATAAAGGCTAATTCTGCCTCGACTTTAGGTTGCATCGTTTCTGACATGGGTAAGGATAGTCCATTGAGTACTTCCATATCATCGAATAATATTCCGAAGTCAGGAGAGGTAATACCAAATTGCTCCTGGACCTTGATAGAAGTAAGACCTATCTTTTTACCTACAATGCGAGCTCCATCTACTAGCTTATGGTTGGTATTTATCTTTTGTATGGCATAAGCCATCTCTTCGTTATGTTCACCTATTTCATCTCTGATAGGTCCTATAGTGGTTTTTGTTGCTTGTGCTTGTCTAAGTTGTTCCGCGTAATCTTTTGCTTCCATGATGATTATTAGTTTGCTATCAAATGTACGATAGGCAATTGGTATATCTAGAAATTTCAACATTGAACTGTTCCTAGCATAAGATTTATTAATGAAAAAGGCTCAATTTCCAATGAAGGAAATTGAACCTTTTAACATATGCCATATTCGATGTTATAAACCATCTATAATATGAGCTCCTTCAGGTATATCAAATGTCTCTTTCTTTGTTTCTGGGGCAAACTGAATATTTGATACAGTAATGTCTGTTACGTATTCACCTAAGTTTTCATCTTCCGCAGTCATATATGTTTTATAGGCTGTGGGTAATGTTATTCCACTTACGGTTACGAAATCATGAAGCGTCATGGTTTTTTCTGGCGAATGCCCACCGTTTTTAAAGTATTTGGGATATGATACGATATATCTTATCGCAGCAAGTTGGTGCGTTTTTTTATCGTAATAATTTATATAATAGTCCCCTGAAGCATCGCCTGTTCCTGGTGCAAACGTAATTTTTACAGCATCATAAGCGATATCGTTGAGCTTTTTATCGTCAAGTTTTTGGAGTTTCACTCCTTCGCCATCAAAATTAAACGGTTGGGCTAAAAAGAAAATTGGTGTTAAGGCCCAAAAACGGAGATTGTATTCAAAGCTAGCCGTATCTTTCATACTGACCCATGCCTCTTCTCCATTCCAACCATACATAGCTGTGGGATCTTCAAAATCACGATGTACGGCCTTATTATTCCATGTATCTACTATTTGAGTTGAATTTCTTCTTGCACCTTCGCCACGAGGCATATAGTCAAATTGAAAACTTATAGGTCCATTAGCATACCATTTTTCAAGTTCTCCAGCGGCTTCCATAGCTTGCCAAATTATTTGCCCAGCTTCAGATGACTGCAGACTAGCTTTTGCTTTTGTAACTCGTTCTTTGATCCAGGTTTGAGGTACTAAGGCTTTTTGAGAATCTGCTTCTGTCTTAGCCGAAACATCTGCAGATTTTTGATGGCAAGAGATCAATGTAATAACTGTCAAAAAGACAATTGAAAAATATTTCATAAGTTAATTTTTAAATGATTTTAAACGAAGTACATTTTAAATCGCATTATTGTATGAATCACTTATGTGATATCTACAATGAAATAATATAAATGCTTTGTATTTTTTATCGGCGTCTTCCTCCACCGCCATATTGCATAGCTTCACCTTTACCAAATCCGTAACTAAATCCTAGAGATATAAATCTTCCTCTTTGTCTAAAGCTATAAGCGTAAAAGTTTTCTCCTTCAGTAATGTTTTCTCTGATTCGAGAGGCAAATACATCTCTGACACTTAAATTGAATACCGCTCTACCTTTCATTAATTTGTAACGCAATCCAAAATCTGCAAATAGATTGTCAGATCTAACACCTTGTACTGTCTGAACTTCAGAATTGTATCTTCCTGTCACTTCGAAGTCAATTTTCTTATTTACTTTAAATTTGGACGTTAACTTAGAAGACCATTGATCAGAAGAGAAATCGAAATTTTGTCCTTCAAATTCTCCTTTTCGAGTGAATAAATTATAATTAGCATCTCCATTCAATGTAATTTTTTTGCTTGGAGAATATTTGAAATTTAATTCTAGACCAGTAGTATTATTGGTTCCGATATTTTCTGGAGTAAAGACATTTACATTGTCTTCAAAAGTTGAAATCCTTTCGATTACTTCCGTCGTATATCTATGGTAAGCATTTACATTAAATGATATTTCTTCAAAAATAAATATAGATCCAATTTCATACGAATCTGTAAACTCAGGTTGTAGGTTGGGATTACCAGTTCTCACAGAAAAATTATTTCTAATATTAAAGAAAGGATTTAAATCCCATAATCTTGGACGGTAAATTCTTCTGCTATATCCAGCTTGTAGAGATATTCGATCAGATACTTTATAGGAAGTATGAGCAGAAGGGAATAGATTTAAAAAGGTTTGCTCATTGGTTTCCCCTGTATTTGCAAGTTCAGTAGATAGATCAGTATTCTCAGCTCTAAGTCCTAATTTGAGTCCCCAAAGTTCGTTTTCATATGATCCTGTTCCATATAATCCTAGTACTTTTTGGTCATATTCAAAGAGATTAGTAAGTCCCTGATCTACTACAAATTCTCCATCGATTTCATCGCTTACACTATAATCATTACTTACTGTATTATCTACATATTGTGCTCCTGTTTCTAAAGTCCAAGTATCGCCGAATGGCTTTGTATAATCTAGGTTGAAGGTGTATTTCCCTTCGTTAAATTCTGTTTCTGTGGTCTGATTGGTAGGCGCATCGATTCCTGATAGCGTAGTTTCATTAAATACCGAAGATTGATCTTTACCAAAGTAATTACCGATGGCACTGAAAAGTAATTTATGTTCTTTATGATCTGTGAAATCTTTTTTGTATTGAAGTTCGTATTGAAGTTTTGGGTTAGTTGCGGAAGTGACTTCGCTTCTTTGCCATTCTCGAGTAATATTATTGTTTTCATCCAATGAGGTGAAATTTGTTAACGAAGGCTGATCTTCAAATTCATGTGTAAAGCTTCCTGATAAGGTGACAACATTGTTAGGATTGATATAATAGTCAGTACCTAATATGATGTTGTAATATTTCTCATTTCTAAATTCTTCTCCATTTGAAGATACTGTATTGCCACTAGTAAGGTCTGTATTGATATTCTCGGTATCAGATGGTAGTTCTTTATAACCTACACCTAATTGAGTAAAGAGGTTAAAGTTTTCCGTTCTTTTATTGAGACTTACTCCTACGCTGTGATTGTTGGGAGTACCAGTATTAAGACTGATTGATCCATTGATACCTTTTTTCTCGTTTTTCTTTAGGACTAGGTTGATAATTCCTGAGGTTCCTTCTGCTTCATATTTTGCGGATGGATTAGTAATTACCTCGACTTTTTCCAGCATATCTGCCGTGATGGTCCCAAGAGCGCCACCAGCCTCGTCTGCAAGCACTGAAGGTTTTCCGTTTATCAAGATTTGTACTCCTCCACTTCCTCTCAAAGTGACATCACCTTCGATGCTTACATTGACTGAGGGCACATTATTAAGTACTTCTAATGCACTGGCTCCTGTAGTACTTAAGTCTGATCCTACGTTGAATACTCTCTTATCTAGTTTAAATTCTGTAGTGGACTTATCTGCTGTTACTATGATTTCATCCAGTTGTTGAGAATCTTCCCCTAACTTTATAGTTCCGAGATTTGCACTCTTGCCATCGAATGGTATGTCCTCTATTTTTTTAGTGGCATATCCAATAAAGCTAACTTCAAGATATACTTCCTTACTCTTAGTGTTTAATTCGAATAATCCACCATTTTCAGTTGTGGTTCCAGAAATCAATTTAGAGCTAGCCATATCTATAATGGAAACGGTAGCATAATCAATGGACTGATTAGAACCCGCTTCTACTACTTGTCCAGTGATTATATAATTCTCTGAATTGCCTTTTTTCCCATTACCTCTTTGGGCGTTAGTAAATGTTGATATTAAAAGGGCACTCAATAGGATTAAATACTTCATAGTATGACTTAATGATTTGTATTGATAGACTTATGATATTACAAAGATGAAATAATAAAGTTCGCTTCGCAGGAATTTTCCCTCAACGACCGATTTGGAATGCTCAACAGCATTTATTTCTTTTTTCTTCTTATAGAGTGTCGATCGATGGTTAAATATTGTCGTTTGCGGATGAGTTGCTCTAGTTGTGTTATTTTCATACTATTATTGTAGTACCACTGCATTATAATAATGGGCATATTTAATAATAAACGATTACTAATTAGTGAAAAATAGTATTTCGAATAAACAAGTGATCTATCAGATAGCAGTACATATTCTACTGTTTATGACTACGGCTATCACTAAGCGCGATCCTAATGTGGATACAGGTGAAGTATTTATGTTTGTTAATTATGCCGTAACCGCTTTTTTGATAGGGTTTGTTTTAGTACCAAAATATTATAAGGATAAGAATCTTACTTTTCTTTTGATAGGATCTACTGTTTTAGTCATAGCAGCAATGCTAATTGAAGAACTGTTTTTAGAGCATATATTTTATCCAGATAATCGCGGTCAATCACTTAATGTCTATACGATACTTCAGGTTTTACCAAAGATCATGATGTTGGTAGGATTTAAGTTGGGTTGGGATGCGATGGTGATGAGAAATGAGATGGAAAAGTTGAAAGATTTAGCTAGACAAAGTGAGTTGCAATTTCTACAGTCTCAAATCAATCCACATTTTTTATTTAATAACCTAAATAATTTATACTCCTATGCTATTGAAGGATCTTCAAGGACTCCAGAAATTATATTAGAGCTTTCTGCATTTCTGAGGTATATGTTGTACGAGTGTAAAGATGATTATGTAAGATTGAATAAGGACGTAGAACAATTACAGAATTTTATAAGTCTTAATGAGTTGCAAATTGAGGATAGAGGTAAAGTTCATTTTTCGAACTGTGGAAATAATTGTGATTTTATGATTGCTCCTCTTATACTGGTAGTTTTTGTAGAAAATGCATTTAAGCATAGTGTAAGTAGCCTTTCGGAAAATATTGATATCTCCGTAGATATAAAAGTGGATGATAATGGGACACTGCGTTTTGACTGTAAAAATACTTATGCTGAAAGTAGTAATACTTCTAATTTGGCTAATGGAATAGGATTGGAAAATGTGCGAAAGCGATTGGAATTAATTTATGCGGATAATTATGATTTAAATATCAATGCTAATAATGGTGTATTCCATGTGATGCTTTCTATCAATCTAGAGAATAGAGTAGTATGAAATGTATCATCATAGAAGATCAACCACCAGCGCAAAGAATTCTTAAAAAGTATATCCTGGATTATGGTGGTTTGGAGCTCGTAAGATCTTTTTCGAATGCGATAGAAGCCATAGAATTTCTAAAAGAAGAGGAAATAGATTTGATGTTTTTGGATATCCATTTGCCGAAGCTATCAGGTATTGATTTTTTAAAAGCGCTTAACAATCCTCCTGCGGTGATACTTACAACTGCCTTTCCTGATTTTGCCTTGGAAAGTTATGATCTTAATGTCATAGACTATTTGCTCAAACCATTTTCATTTTTAAGATTTATTAAAGCGGTTTCTAAAGTGAAGGAAAGGAATACTTCACAATTGTCTACTAAAGATATAGCTAAGCCTTTGTATATTAAGTCTGGGCATGATTACCATAAGGTAGAGGTTGACAAAATACTATTTATTCATTCGGATAGAGATTATACTGAAATTCATACTTCGACAGATAAATATTTGTCCAGTGAATCACTTAAGTATTGGGAAGAAACTTTAAAGGAGCATAGTTTTTTAAGAGTTCATAAGTCCTATCTTGTAAATCAGGATGTAATAGTAAAAGTGAGCGCTTCGAAAATTGAGATTACGGAAAATGTTTCTTTACCCATTGGTAGGGTGTACAAGAGTAATGTGCTCGAGCTTATCAATAATAAAAACAAGGAATCGATTTAATATTAAATTGAACCAACAGCAAATTTCTAAAGTATAATAGGCGATAATCATTTCAATAACCTAAGACAATTTTTATGAAAAATTCTACTCGTTTATTTTTAGGAGTACTAATGGTTGTTATTTTTTATTCTTGTGGAATGAAAAGTAAATCCAATATGGCAAATGACGTAAAGAGTGTATCTGTTGATATCGCTCATTTTGCAGATACTAAATTAGAAGAACCTATTTCGCTAGTATCGTGTAAGCTTTCGAATGGTGCAGCTGCAGAGTGTTATAGAATTGTAGTGAACTCAGAGCCTCACGAACATAAGATGGGACCTTGGTGTCCTAGGCATATTGAAGATAGTAAAGAAGAAGGTGGAATCTGGTTTGAAGACGGTAAAGTATATGATATAGATGGGCACTTTGTTGCTAATATTGCGGAGTTTTATAAAGATGAAAAATGGAAGCTATATAATGATGACGGCACTATAAAAGTAACGTTGACACAAGAGGCTTGTGAGGGCGCAGCAAAACCAAAAGTTGAAGAGATTTATAAAAATCATTGTGTAGAATGCCAACCCTCGTTTTATCACAATCATGTTACGACTTACCTCATTCCTAAGCAACCTATTTTTCATAAAGTAGGTGGTCGTTTTGGGCGCGGTGTGCCTGTGGGTATAGCTCTTAATGGTGTTAATTATGATCCGCCTGCACCTACTCACGCTATATTGAAAGCGCATACTTTAGCTCCGCTAGACGATTGTGGTGGTCATGTAAATCCACATACTGGATACCATTACCATGCAGCGACTGGATGTACAATAGAGGTTAAACAGTCTGACGGTCATGCACCTTTAATCGGATATGCTATGGACGGATTTGGTATCTATGCCAATCAAAATGAGAAAGGAGATTCTGATAAAGATCTGGATGAGTGCCGAGGACATGAAGATGAAATCAGAGGATATCATTATCATGCTGGAGAAGCTGGAGGAAATCTAATTATTGGATGCTTGAGTGGTGAATACGGTAGTATGAAAGTGAGCCATTGATCATATGATTTTGATTCTTTTAAAGTAGCAGATCTTGCTCCATATTCAGTTAGGCTAAGCCAAATCTTGCTGGAATGCTTCAGATAATATATTATATAGTTTGGGGTGTTTGGTTTTCAATAATTTCGGTCTCTCAAAAAAGTACTCTGATACTACTGAAAAAAACTCGGCCTTATTAGTGGCGCCATAAGGTCTAATGTCTGACTTCCCTTTATATATAGATTCTATTTTTTGATGAATCAAATCGATCCAAGGAATCGTATACTGATGCTCCATAATGATATTTGGGATACCATCAGCTTCTCCATCTAACATATCTACGAGATGTACAAATTCATGAATCGCAGTATTGTATTTATCTTTTTGATTTGAGAATCCAAGTCTCAGGGCATGTCTTGATAAAATCATTCGATTGGACATATGACCAGTTCCTACCATTCCAGCGATTCTGGTTTTCGATTTATCCTCGATATATTCGTAATCTGAACCAAAATATTCTGGATATAATAGAATATAATCTAGATTGTTGTAATGCCATTCATCAAAACCAAATATGGGAATAATGGCACTTGCCGCGATAAGTACATGGTCCAGATCTTCTAATTCTAATTCGATTCCTTCTATTTCTACTTCACTTAGAAAAGTCATCATTCTAGATTGAAATCGCAACTGATCTGATTTCTTTAATTTTCTATAATACTGGACATTATTTTTGAGTAAGGACTTCCATTCGACATTGAATGGCTTCACCTCTTTGCTAAACAATCGATTGACGATTATGATGAGAAAAATGCCAAATAGGAGAAGGAATATTATTGGGGTCATAGCTTGTAAAGGTAAAGATTAACTTGGGTAGGATTTATAAAGGGAAACTATTTTCTAGAGCGTATTAGATGCAGTCTATTTTGCTTTTTGTTGTCTATTCTGATCTTCAGACGACTTGTGAATCAAAGATAGGCTTAAATCGAGCTAGTTTTTGATGATATACGGCAATCTGGTTGGATATCTTAGTTGATAAAGTGGCTAAATGTGCTAGTGTCAGGAACAAAGTCCTTTATTGTGTCATTGATATTATTAGGAATATATATAAATAACCAAAAGGCTATACTACATCAGCTTTCAAGGCTTGTATTCCTTTAGATTTTTTAAATTTGCAACACTTGTTAACATTTAAATATAAACAATGGCATTTGACATAGATATGATCAAGGCTCATTATGAGACCTTAGGCGAGAAGATACTCGTAGCGAAAGAGAAGTTAGGTAGACCACTTACTTTATCAGAAAAGATATTGTATGCGCACCTTCATGAAGAAAGTCCGCTAAAGGATTACGCTCGAGGTAAGGATTATGTATTCTACGCTCCAGATAGGGTAGCCATGCAAGATGCTACTGCGCAAATGGCATTATTACAATTTATGATGGCAGGTAAAGACAAGGTTGCTGTACCTTCTACAGTTCACTGTGATCACTTGATCCAAGCAAAAATTGGCGCAGATGCAGATTTGCAAAACGCTATCAATACCAGTAATGAAGTATTCAATTTCTTAGAGTCTGTGTCTGATAAGTATGGTATTGGATTCTGGAAGCCAGGTGCAGGTATCATTCACCAAGTAGTACTAGAGAATTATGCATTTCCAGGAGGAATGATGATTGGAACTGATAGTCACACTGTAAATGCAGGTGGTCTGGGTATGGTAGCGATTGGTGTAGGTGGTGCGGATGCAGTGGATGTCATGGCGGGTATGCCATGGGAGCTAAAGAACCCAAAGCTAATAGGTGTCAAGCTTACAGGTAAACTATCAGGATGGTCTTCTCCGAAAGATGTCATCCTCAAGGTAGCAGATATACTTACCGTAAAAGGTGGAACTGGAGCTATAGTAGAATATTTTGGTGACGGTGCTATCAACCTAAGTTGTACGGGTAAAGGTACGATCTGTAATATGGGAGCGGAGATAGGAGCGACGACTTCTACATTTGGTTATGATGATAGTATGGATAGATACCTAAGAGCTACCGATAGAGCTGATATCGCGGATGCTGCGAATGCCGTAAAAGAACATTTAACGGCGGATGCTGAATGTTATGAAAACCCTGAGAAATACTTCGATCAGGTAATCGAAATCAATCTTTCTGAACTTAAGCCATTAATTAATGGTCCATTTACTCCTGATTTATCTACTGAGGCTGGTAAAGATATGACCGAAAAAGCAACAGAAAATGGATGGCCATTGGATATCGAGTGGGGACTGATCGGATCATGTACTAACTCTAGTTACGAAGATCTATCTAGAGCCGCTTCTATTGCTAAGCAAGCGGTGGATAAAGGATTGACGACTAAAGCAGAATTTGGTATCAATCCAGGATCTGAGCAAGTAAGATATACTACTGAGAGAGATGGTATCCTTAAGATATTCGAAGATCTTAATGCAACTATATTTACTAATGCATGTGGACCTTGTATTGGTCAGTGGGCGAGATATAACGATCCTATGAATGCACCAAAGAATAGTATCATCCACTCATTCAATAGAAATTTCTCTAAGAGAGCAGATGGAAACCCAAATACGCATGCGTTCGTAGCATCACCAGAATTAGTGGCTGCCGTAGCGATCGCCGGAAGGTTGGATTTCAACCCTGCAACTGATACGCTTACAAACGATAAAGGTGAACAAGTAAAATTTGACGAGCCTACGGGATTCGAATTACCACCGAATGGATTTGCAGTAGAAGACAGAGGATATAACGCACCTGCTGAAGATGGTAGTGCGATAGAAGTGAAAGTAGATCCAACATCTGATAGATTACAATTACTGACACCTTTTAAGCCGATCACACAAGATGATATGACGGATATGAGAGTACTCATTAAGGTGAAAGGTAAGTG
Source organism: uncultured Saprospiraceae bacterium (assembly GCA_937927575.1). Taxonomy (GTDB): domain Bacteria; phylum Bacteroidota; class Bacteroidia; order Chitinophagales; family Saprospiraceae; genus UBA1994. Next base: position 14,647 of record CALBEE010000036.1, read on the forward strand.
TACAACAGATCACATCTCTATGGCTGGACCTTGGTTGACTTATAGAGGTCACCTTCAGAATATTTCTGAAAACTGCTATACCGGAGCGATCAACTACTTTAATGATAAAGCCAACTCTGTAATCAATTATGTAAATAACGATTATGTACCAGTGCCTGACTCAGCGAAAGCTTATCAAGCCAAAGGAATCGGTACGGTAGTATTTGGTGAAGAAAATTTAGGTGAAGGATCATCAAGAGAGCATGCGGCAATGGAGCCAAGATTCTTAGGTGTTAATGCTGTAATCGTTAAATCATTTGCTCGTATCCATGAGACGAATTTGAAGAAGCAAGGAATGTTAGCTTTGACATTTGTTGATAAAGCTGATTATGATTTGGTAAGACAAGATGATATCGTAACGATCAAAGATTTCGATCAGATGGCGCCAGGTAAGACGCTTACGATTAAGTTAGATCACCATGATGGTACTAATGACGAATTCCAAGTTGCACATACATACAATCAAGCTCAGATCGATTGGGTAAGAGCGGGTAGTGCACTGAATAAAATTAGAGAAGAGCAAGGCATAAGCTAAGTTGTCATCTAAAATAATTTTTATAAAGCCTCTGAAGTAATTCGGAGGCTTTTTTTTTGGATTAAGAAGTATACAGGAGTTTTGAAATTCAAAATCAATAGATTTGTGTAGCGCAAGCAACATCTAGTATGTGTCCCTTCGAAGGGACAACAAGGATGATAAAACGAACGAAATCTATGATTTACAATTTTCAATAATCATGATTTGAATAAGTCTAATAAGAGTTTACCAATTTAGAATTTGGAATATATTCATCATCCCTATAATCCCTTCAGAGGGATACAAAATCGACATGGCTCAAGCTCGCAATTGTTTAGGACTGATAATAAACTATTTGCATACTTTTAACCTACTTTAGATTCGACAAGAAAATTATAAAAACTAACTTACGTTTATTGTAGTTTAAACAATCATGCGAAATTTATTTTTACATATCATTTTTGGATCTATACTCATTTTGGGAATAAGTAGCTGTGCGACCTCTGGCCTCAAAGTGTCCAAATCAGATATCGATTGGAGTGAACAATCACCACCGAGTATCAATAAAATATATCATTCTATTTATCTTATTGGAGATGTTGGTGGAGCCGCTGAAAATGAATCTACTATTCCCCTTATAGAATTGAAAAAACAATTGGAAGTAGATGATAGAGTAGATGAATCAACGGATGTCGTTTTTTTAGGTGATAATATTTATCCAGTAGGCATGCCTCCAGTAGGTCATCAAGATCGCCCTTTAGCAGAACATCGACTTAATGTCCAATTAGAATCTGTTAGAGCGTTTGAAGGTAATGTGACCTTTGTGCCAGGGAATCACGATTGGTATGAGTACGGAAGGGAAGGACTGAAACGACAAGAAGTATATATAGAGCAATATCTATCGCAATATGACGAAGGCTTTACGGATTATTTCAGGCCAAGTGATGGTTGTGGAAATATTGATGTGATGAAAATTGCGGATGATATTGAATTGGTTTCGATAGACTCGCATTGGTTTCTGACAGACAAAGAAGAAGAATATGATTTTTCGAATTGCGAAATTAAAAATCGAGTCGAGTTTGTTGCAGCCTTTAAAGATACAATGGCCGCATTGCAAAATAGTAAAGTCATGTTGACTATGCATCATCCACTTTATACAGTGGGAAAACATGGAGGTTACTACTCTAAGAAAACTTTTTGGTTGCCTTTTACCCAAGTTAATTCTAAGTTGATTCTTCCACAACCTATTGTGGGATTGATGCAAGGAATTATGAGGAGTAGGATATCACCACAAGATGTCAATAGTGCTGAATATGGAAGCTATAAAAAATATGTCATACCGCCTATAGAGGCACATGGTAATACTATAGTGGCAGCTGGGCATGAGCATACTTTGCAATATCATGAAGTAAATGATGTGGATTATATCGTTAGTGGATCTGGATCAAAGCAAGGAGCGACGCGTATGAAAGATTACACTAAATTTGCTTACGGTAATTATGGATACGGACTCGTGGATTATTATAAAGATGGAAGTATTTGGCTATCTTTCTTTGCCCAAAAAGAAGAGGCAAATGATTTTGGTTTAGTCTATCGCACAAAGCTTAAATAATGAAAGATATGTTGCTTTACAGTTTTCTAATTCTAGTACTTAGTAATTGCGGAGGTACCAAAAAGGAGAAATTAATCGTCCAAGTAAATGAATCTACATTTTCTATTCCATTTGATATTAATCAACCTTCTCAGAAAATGGCATTAGATTATAGACTATCTGAAATTTCAGGATTGTCTTTTTCTTATGAGAGTAAAAAATTGTTAGCAGTAGATGATGAGCAAGGAAAGGTGTTTGTATTATCTGCACAGTCAGGAGAAATCATAGATGAAATAGAGTTTGGTAAGTCTGATGATTATGAAGGGATTGCTAGCCATGACGGATATATCTATGTTGTAGAATCTAATGGCAATATTAAAGTGCTAAAAGAAAAATCTAAGAGAAAAGTAATCGAATATAATGATCGACTTTCTAAAGAGAATAATGTAGAAGGACTGTGCTATAATCCTGTGACAAAGACTTTGCTACTTGCCGCAAAAGGGAATAGTGAGACGGAAGGTAATACCAAAGGTGTAAAGTCTATTTTCACTATGAATATAGATAATGGCGCGATTCGCAAAGAGGCCTATCTGCAAGTCAATATGAAAGACACTTATTTGGCGATGCGCAATGAAGAGAGTGACATCCTCAATAAGATGTCTAAGTCTTCTAGATTTCGAAAATATGGTCCCTCAGGAATAGCCATAGATCCTACCACAAATTTTATCTACCTTTTATCTTCTAATAGTAAATCTTTGTCTGTATTAGATCATGATGGAAATGTAAAAACGATCGAACTGCTCAATAAGAAATTACATGCACAACCAGACGGAATCACCTTTGACGAAAATGGTAATCTCTTTATTTCTAATGAAGGTAAGAGGGGTAGTGCTATGCTTTATAAATACGATAGGATCAATTAAGAAAAACTATTCCACAATTATAGCGCCAGCTGTTTTCTTAAATATCGCAGCGTCACTTTCTTCTTGGCTTACTATTACGTTTGCAAATTTTCTAGTATTTCTAGGCTCGATAAGTTTTCCCTCTTCGGACTTAAACCAAGTCAAACTATTGGGTAAT
>CALBEE010000037.1 GCA_937927575.1 uncultured Saprospiraceae bacterium
CTCAATTGTCATTGGATGCACATGCTTGGATCAATAAGGAATTAAAAGAAATGCAAAAAGATTGGTCCAAGATCGATTGGGGGAAATTTGTCAACGAAGTAGATCAAACTAAGCATTTACCAAAATCGTAATGGTATGAAATGACTTCTTGCATTGATCATTGGAGGCTTAAGTTTTGCACTTATCGCAGGAAGTCAGATCAATGCATATGCTCAATCTTCAATAGGTTTAATTGTAAACGGCGATCTTTCACCAACTGTCATCTCAGTACATTGGAGTGTCAAATTAATCACCATTTCTATCGCATTGATCGCTTTAGCTTTGTCGATCAATTACACAAGATCAGGACAAAAGAAAATGAATATTATAAATAGAGTAGGCAGGTATTTAGCCATCTTAGCCATTATTCTTAGCATCATTCCAGTCTACCAAATATTCTTAAAATAAAAAGGATTAAGTTTTCGACTTAATCCTTTTTATTCTCAATTATCTATACCGCTCCATCACTAACTCTCTAGATCTCTCCATCTCAAATTTTCAAACTCTAAAACTCTAAAACTCTCTCCATCACTAACTCTCTCCATCACTAACTCTCCCAATCTCGCAATCTCTCAATCTCTCCATCTCAATCTCTCAATCCCTCAATCCCTCAATCTCTCCTTCTCAACCTCTCACCCTTTTACAAATTTCATACTCAAGCTATTTACACAATGACGCGTATTTTTTTCGGTCAATCTTTCTCCAGTAAATACATGTCCTAAATGCCCATCACAAGTATTGCAAACGATCTCAATTCGACGTCCATCTGCATCAGGTACTCGTTTTACAGCTCCTTCGATTTCGTCGTCAAAAGCTGGCCATCCACAACCAGAGTTAAATTTACTTTCAGAAGTATACAAGGGAGTATTGCACTTTCGACAGATATAATGACCTTTTTCAAAATGCTTATCATACTCTCCGGTAAAAGGTCTTTCAGTTCCTTTTTTTTCGATGACATAAGATTCTTCCGCTGTCAAATCATTATACTTTATATCACTCATTTGTTTCTCTTTTTAATTTTAAAAAATCTAAACTCTCAAAAAGAATGTACTTATAAGAGTTTAAAATTATTTGCTCAAATATTCCTCTTTCATTAACGAAGCATATTTGCTACGAAGTTTTCCAATTTTAGGCGTAATGACGACATGACAATAAGGTTTGCTGGATTGACCATTGTAATAGTTTTGATGGTATGCTTCCCCAGGATAATAAGTGGTAAGTGGAGCTAATTCAGTAACCACTGGATCGCTATAGAGTTGACTAGCTACTTCTTTTATCGACTTTTCTGCAATCTCTTTTTCTTCCTGATTGGCATAAAAGATGACAGATCGATATTGAGTTCCCTTATCAGCGCCCTGTCTATTAAGTGTAGTTGGATCATGAGCCGTCCAAAATATTTCAAACAATTGCTCTAATGAGATAATCTCAGGGTTGTAAGTGATTTGTATGATTTCGGCATGGCCTGTATTTCCAGTACAAATATCTCTATAGGTTGGATTCGCTAATTGTCCACCCATGTATCCAGATTCAACATGTTCCACACCTTTTAATCTTTGGAAAACCGCTTCGGTACACCAAAAACATCCTCCACCTAATGTTATTTTCTTCAATTTTTATTCAGTTTATTTTTAATGATAACAACAGTAAATATGATATAGTTTTGTAATGTGCTGTTAAGATATTGAGCCGATAGATGTTGAGGATTTAGGCTGTTGACGGTTGAGCAAATTATGGAGTTAAGAGCTTTAAACTATAAGAGAATCTAGCGCTTAGTCTCATAAAAAATCATCTAAAAAGTTCAATGCTTAAAATCTTGTTATCTTAAATCAGTCCCTAACCATTCGTTTAGTTTTGAGTACAATAATTTTTTTTCTGGATCAGTCATATTTTTGATTCTAGCGCTGGCATGATGTTTATCCTTTAAGAAATACCAAAGTGCATCGACTCCTTTTGTTTCTGGTGCAGCGGTGGCACTCCAAGTATCTAATGCTCCATTGATATGAATCATTCGATGACCATTTTTTGCAATCCATTGAGCGACCTTATTGGTTAATGTTGGATCAAATTTGACTTCCATTTTATTTGGAGTAAAGGCTGCATGCGGATGTGGTTCATAAGGAAGATATTTTAGTAATCCTTTAAAGTCCTCAGTTTCATAACCATAGTATCCCATTTGATGTGCACTTTGATAATAATGTGAAGCATAAGCTTCCATACTTTCATCTGCAAAAAAATCTAAACCTACTACCTCCAACAAGTAATCAATATGCACCTCTAAGCTGGCATTTTCCGTAGGGACTTTAGCACAATCCCATCCGTATTGCCAAAAACTAAAGGGATATTCTAGTACTGCATATTCGTAAGCTTCGCCCAAACTGAGATAGCTAAATTTCAAATTTTTACCTTTTACAAACCATTCTAGTAAAGGCAGTATCTTTTCTCTTTGCTGTAATAGTCTTTTCTGGTATGCCAAGATATTAGCTCGACATTCCGGAGTGCCTTTTCGATCGAGAAAATCATAAATTCTTTTTTCTTCAAATTCGTAATTTAACGGAGCAACATAAGGAATGGATACATCTACATCATTTGGATAGAAATATTTGTAAAATATGGTTGTAGTACCTCCTTTACTAATTCCAGATGCAATCCATTTGCCTTTATAAATTTCATTAAACAATTGGCGGATATGGTGATAATCTTGTGCTACTTGTTCAAAGTTGAGATATTGGTAATCTATACTATCAGGCATACTTTCTCCAAAGTATCTATGCTCGACATTCAGCTGATTTGCGTCGAGTAATTTTACGATTTCATTGATGTTGTTACTGCCACGAGAATATCCATTCGTAATGATTGTAGTAGGATTATCATATCCTTTATGACTAAGCCAGACACGCTGATAGAAATGTCCCACTTCAGGATTAGAATGATCAATAGGCTGCTTGATCATAAGCTTATAAGCAGCTTGATATCCATCAGGTGTTTCTATTTCAGTAAAAATGACATCTGGGAGTTCAAACAACTTTATTTCTAATGGCGATTGTCCCTTCAAACTGAAGTTTAACACAATGGCTAATAATAGGGTAGTAATCTTATACAAATTCATTGAAGTCATCTTTAGCATTATTTTTCTGGGCAATTTCATTCAACCACTTTCTAGCATTTTTATCAATCGAAGCGTATTTTTCATAGTATCCACAATTCATACAAATGTGCTTATCCAATAATATGACCTTCGTTCCCCACATATTTAGCAATAGCCTCCTTTCCGCTACGTTCTTATTGCCAGGCACAACGACCACATCATAAGAATTGCATTTGAGGCATTGTTTTGATATTTTCATTTCTGATTGACTTGATTCATCACTAAAGTAGCAGAATTTGGGAAATATCGCTTACAATGTTTTGATATATAATTATGCTGACTATATTTGCGCTCCCTAAAGGGATTCTAATCAGACTGAAAGTAGTTTGAGATCAAAAAAAGCGAAATTTAAGCCACTGCTCGGAACAAGCAGCCGATAATGTGGGTTAGTTAAGATATATCGCGGGGTGGAGCAGTTGGTAGCTCGTCGGGCTCATAACCCGAAGGTCGTAGGTTCAAGTCCTGCCCCCGCTACTACGAAAGCCGTTACTATTCATTTAGTAGCGGCTTTTTTATTTTATCACTTTTATCAAAAAAAAGAGCCACCCAAAAAGGACAGCTCTCTCATTATCTTAAAAGCAATATGTTAAATCTCTAAATCTCTAAATCTTTCCATCTCGACTTCTCTCCATCTCAAACCCTATCTCTGAATTACCATTTTCTTGACACTTTTACGATTGCCTGCTGTTATTTCTACTAGATACACACCATTACCTAATCTATGGGTATTGATCTTATTACTGATGGCTGTATTATGATTGCTCATAAGTCTTCCTGTGAGATCCATGATTTTAACGGACAGATCTTGAATAGAATTA
>CALBEE010000038.1 GCA_937927575.1 uncultured Saprospiraceae bacterium
TCGGATACATTGACTTGACTATCTACTACATCTAAAGCATATTCGTTTTCTACAACAGAATGATTACTGATCATTGTTGTAAATACTATTTTTTTGGTTTTAGTTTTTTCTATAAAGTTGGCTTTCCTTTGACTTAAGTCTTTGGCATATTTTTTATCTATCGTATAATCATTGCTGTAAAATTTGCATTCGCATAGATTGATGGATTTATCATTTCTATCTATAATGAGATCTATTTGAAATCCCTTCTCATTCTTTGTGCCGGGATATCTGTAGCTGTAATTTTCTGTGTATACATTTCCGATTCCAAGCACCTTTTTTATTTCATCAATATGTCTTAAGCATAATGTTTCGAAAGCATATCCAGTCCATATTTTATAGGCTTGTTTGGCGGATAGCTGTTGCCATATGCCTTTGCTTTTTTTTCGATTAGGCTGAATGAATTTGTGGTAGAAGACGGAGTATTCATCTATGAGACGATAAAGGGCTCCTCTTTTTTTTCTTCCGTATGGAGTTTCTTCAATGATGAAACCTGATACTAATAGATCATCCATAGCTCTAGTATACGGACCTCCAGCTTCAACTTTAGATTTTTTAATAATCTCTTCTCTCGTTAAACCATGTTGTGTAGTTGCCAATGCTTTTACGATGGCTTCATGATTTTCCGGATAGTCAAATAATGCTTTATAAAGATTGTCGTATTCATACTTGAGTAATCCATTTTCAGTAAAGCATAATCTCTCAATGGCGATAGTGGGACTTTCTCCTTTTCTAATTTGCTCTAGATAAAAAGGGATACCACCCATAGTCATATATAATTCTGCTATCGCATGATCTGTTAAGTGTATTTTTTTTGATCGGAGAAATAATTTGGTTTCTTTTAATGTAAAGGGTTCTAACTTAATTACTTGGCTTAATCTATTGTGAAAGCCGCCCTTATCGTTTACTATTTTTTTGGATATCCATGAGGTAGCAGATCCGCACACTACTAGGATAAAATGTTTTTCTTTGGAGAGGTAGTCGTTCCATAAATGAGCTAAACCTTGAATAAATCCGGATCTTGCAGTAGCTAACCAAGGTAATTCATCGATGAATATAACTTGTTTCTTTTTATTGGATAGTCGCCTTAGATATGCCTTGAAATAGATAAAAACTTCTTGCCAATTACTTAGTGTACCGATCAATGGAACTTGACTATACTCCATTACTTTCTGTACAAAATTGGTGATCTGAGATTCGGTATCTGCATTTTGTATGCCAGTCACTCTATAGGCCATTTGATTTTTATATACTTCATCTATAAGGTATGTCTTACCCACTCTTCTTCTTCCCGTGATGGCGACAAAGTGTGATTTCTTATCTTTTAAAAGTGACTCTAATAACTCCGTTTGTGACTCTCTTCCTACTACCATATTAGTGTTTTGTAGTACTTTGTATGTAGTGTTTAAAGTGTATTTATCTCTCCAAAATACATAGATAAATACACATTTGCAATTGTAAAAGTGTATTTATCTCACAAAAATATATAGATAAATACAATTATAAATAGATAAAAGTGTATTTATCTTTTCTTGTAGAGTAATATTATTAAAGATTTTTTGTTTGAGATATCACTGCTTTTAATCGCCCAAAGTACTTCTGCTGATTTCTGGTCCAAAGAATAAGGCGTTATAGAATTGTTTAGTACCTCCGTACCAATACCCTCTGAAATTGGGGTTGTCTTGAAAAGAGATCACTCGTCCACGCCCCAAACTGTGCACAGTAAGTGCTGCTTGATTGGCTATTTTAGTATTGAATCCGCGCGGAACGTATCCAGACAAAATAGGCTTAGAAGTATATTTTAATGGCGTGGCATATGGCTTACTTGTAGGTTCGTAGATATTAGTACCTCTGTGAAACACAGGTAAGATATCGTCGCCATAGCCATAACATAGAGGGTGTGTCAAATCCATTTGAGTTTCAAATATAGCACCACCAACCACACCAGCACCACGTCGTACAGGGTGTACTTCATAAGGTTGATATTTATCAGCTTTGGTTTTACCATTCTTACCTTTATATCTAGATAAGTTGATCAAATTTTTATTTGCTGCCCAGTCTGTTCCGCCTCTTACGGTTATTAGTGTATTGCCTTGTTTTACCCAATCAGAGATATTTTCAACCTGTCCAGAATCTAGCGTACCATACCATCCATGAGCCATTACAATCGTATTGTATCTTCTTAGCGAAGAAGCAGATATGTCTCCTGTTTCCATTTTGGTAAGCGGATAGCCTAAACGCTGATCCATAATATGCCAAATCTCACCTGCGTCATAACTACTAGTACCATCGCCCACGACGACCATAACATTAGGTCTTTCAAGTGATACAACATCAGGATTACCTAGCGTCATATAAGATTTAGTAACACCTGTTGAAAGTGCATAAATGTCATGATCATTAGATTTAGCTAGAGCGTCAAGTAGCTTTGTAATAGATACATTATCTACGGGTTGGTTTTGTAAAGGGATAATAATTGATCCACGGCCAAAAATCTTAGTAGAACTATTGCCATTATTCATTACGTCAACTTCAAGATCTTTATGTGTCATTTTCGTAATTAATCCAGCGTCTTGAAGAGCTAATAAGGTATTTGCAGCTTTGTATTGATTCCAATCGAATATATATCCATACGCCTGCTTGGATGAATGTAGTTTCCCATTAATTGTCTGTGCCACGGTCATGCGATCACCTAATTTCAAGTTCGATTTTTCTGCTTTCTTTAATTCAGAATATTGTAAATCGAAGGCTAACGGCATAGTCCAAGCTGAAACATCATAGAAAAGGCTATCTGGAAAAGTTCGTACTTTCTCAAAAATAGTTTTAGCCATTTTGGATTGAATTTGCTCCATCGGTATGAAGTAGCTTTCATTAGCTTTATAGAGTTTGCCATCCAATCGTTGGTCTTGAGTCACTGGATACACTTCTAGCTGATGCGCTAGCATTATTTCATTATATCTTTTGAGTTTATAAGCATCGACATCGCTATAAAGCCACCCACCAATCGCACTAGATTTTCCATCTTTGATATTATTTTTATAAAAAGTGCGCTGATAGTCTAGCATCTCCTTACGTTTTGAAATAGCCGCTTCTTGCGTAGAAAGGGATGTAACTACTTGATTTCTTATAGTGAAAGGAAAAGATAGTAAACCATTTACAGATTCTTGAAGATGGCCTCTGGAGCTTGCTTGCTCAAATAAAATACCAACGCAAGCATTGGCGTCAGGGTAAGTGGATCCTTTGCCGTAATAATAATCATCAAAACTAGACTTGGTGTAATACAATGATTTGATGCTATCTAAAGCATGTGCATGGAAGTGTCCAATCTCTTCTGTAAGATCTTGATTTCTTTGTGGCGTATTGGGATTTGTTCTACTTGGTATACCCGGTTGAAAGAAGAAGGTACTATTGGTACCCATCTCATGATGATCGGTAAGTATATTAGGCTTCCAATCATGAAAAACCTTGATCCGACCTTGAGATTCAGGATGCGTTAAAAGCAACCAATCTCTATTTAGATCAAACCAATAATGATTTGTTCTTCCTCTTGGATAAGCCTCAGTATATTCTCGATCTGCTGGATCACTTACCAAGTGCTTGCTCTTATGGCTATTGACCCAACTTGCAAATCGATTGATGCCGTCAGGATTATATGCAGGGTCTATGATAAATACACCATTTTCAAGTTTGTTAAGTACAGCTTGAGATTGTCCAGCTGCTAGATAATAAGCCACTAACATACTAGCATTGACTCCACTGGACTCATTGCCATGGATAGAATATCCTTGATATACAACGATCGGCTCATTAGCCGTATTTACTTGATCAGCTTGATCAGGGATACATAATTTTTGATGGGTCGCCTTGATTTCGTCTATGCGAGCTAAGTTTTTCGGAGCAGATATTATGAGGTTAAGCAAAGGTCTATTTTCGTGAGAGCGAGCATATTCCTTAATGATAATTCGATCACTTGATTCAGCTAACTTTTCCATGTATTGGACTAATTTATCATGGCTAATATGCCATTCGCCGACTTGGTGACCGATGACGGATTCGGGTGTGGGGATATCCGGATTATACTCTATATCTGGTAAATAGTACGTGATTTCTTCCTGAGCAGAAAGGAAAGTGGTAAAAACGCTGATTATCAATATTATAGCTATACGCAGATACATAGAATTCGATGCTTGATTTAGTAAAATTCGATTAATTTTGCCCTCCAATTTAACAAGAATGTTTGGAATACTTGTATCAGTAATCATTGGGCTATTCGTAGCCATGTTGTTTCTCAATGTCTATTTCAGGGCAAAGGTCTTGAAGTCGTATAAGGTATTAGTGCAAAATAGAGTCGAATTTGAGACCAAGCACCTACTTAATCCTCAAAAAATGAAAGAGGAAGTATTGCCTAAATATCCGAAGTACAGAGATGAGATAGAGACGTTTTCTAACCATATTCGATATAGCCTTAAGATGGCGACAGTATTGATAGTGCTGATCACCCTGTTTGGAGCTGTACTGATGTATTTTAGATGATTCAGAATTAAGATTTTTCTCAATGACTTATTATGTCCAAGTTGACAAATATTAATCAGGAGAAACAGACACAAATGCTATTCAAAAACGTATTAATAATGAGGTTTTTATTTTACGGAGTTTAGGGAGAAGGGAGTTCATAGACCTTATTGTTTGGAATTATAACTATTTACAGCTTGAGACTACTTACTTACATACTACTGGCAACATTGCTAAGTTCATGCTCACTTTTTGATAATGAAGACCCTATTCCAGGATTTTTGGTGTTTGATAACCCAACAGTAGCTACGACAGCTGGACAGGGAGAAAATACTCATAAGATTACGGATGTCTGGGTATTTGACGGCCCTGATTTTTTAGGAATTTTCCCTTTACCTGCAAAAGTGCCTGTCATAATCGATGGCACCGAAAAGTCTTTTAGCGTATTTGCAGGCGTGCGTAACAATGGAGTGAGTAGTAATGCATTGAGGTACCCATTTTACGAACCTATTGAAGTATCTGCCAATCTCACCGCACAAGAGGAAAGAGAAATACCGATGACATTTACTTATTCCGTGAATACTAAGTTTGATTTAATCGAAGAATTTGAGGGCAATCATATTTTTGTGGAAGACCCTAATGAAAATGATGGTCCTGGTGCAGAGATCATGATACAATCTGATGTTGTGAGATCTGGAATGTCGTCTGGACAAATCTTATTTGATACGGATACCAGTGCATTTGAGCGAACGACATTGTTCACTTTTGACAGGCAAGAAAATTCAGGATCTTCTACTTTTATCGAATTAGATTATAAATGTGATATCCCTTTATTAGCAGGCTGGATTACATATGATAATAATTTCATTCAAAGAGACTATAATGTGCTTATAGCACCTAGTAGCGAATGGAATAAAATTTATATAGATATTTCAGAATTTGTTGGTCAAGTTGAAATAGACAGATATTCTATAGCCTTTGCATCTGCCATTTCACCGTCAGATGCTTTTCCAGCAAGCATATATATCGATAATATCAAGCTAGTACATTTTTAGATCTTCTATGAAGAATAATAAGCAAAGACAGCTGAGTCTCATTATCTATAGACTATCAGATTATCTGATGTCTATGATTGCGTGGTTTAGTTTTTTTGTTTTTAGGAAAGGAATCGAGGAGCCTGGAATCAGTATGGAGAGTATTTTATCTGATCAGAAGCTCTATTATGGACTCCTACTCATACCTATTATTTGGCAGATAGTTTACTCTATATTTGATAAGTATAGCGATGTATATAGGTATTCTAGACTAGCCACTTTTCAAAGAACACTTTGGATATCTTTCTTTGGTGTATTACTCCTCTTTTTTACTGTATTAATGGATGATTCTGTGCTTAGGTTTACATCCTATTTTAATTCTTTCATAAGATTGTTTTTGTTGCATTTTGGGCTTACAGTTGTAGCTCGAATGTTTATTTTAACCATCACAAAAAGAAGATTGAAAGCCGGTAAAGTATATTATAATACATTGCTAATTGGTGGAGATAAAAATGCCGTTGAATTATATGAGGAGGTAAAAAATAGACCCTATAGCATGGGGCATGAATTTGTAGGTTTTATAGACAGTAATGGTAAATCGCAAAATGTAATTGAAGATAGATTACCTAAGTTAGGAAAGATACCAGACATTAAAATGGTACTTGAGAAGTATCAAATTAGTGATGTCATAGTAGCTGTAGAAACTTCCGAACACGATCGTATGCAAGAAGTGTTTGATAGACTATTTGATGCTTCTGACGATCTTCTCATCAAGGTTATTCCAGATATGTATGACATTATGCTTGGGTCGGTAAAGATGAATCACCTTTTCGGTTCGGTATTGATAGAAGTACAGAGAGAACTAATGCCGAGATGGCAAAAGATTATCAAAAGAGTAATCGATCTTGTGGCTAGCGCCATAGCTTTAATCATCTTACTACCGCTAATCATTTATATTGCGATAAGAGTTAAATTTTCTTCCGAAGGTCCGATTTTGTACCAACAAGATCGAGTAGGTCTCAATGGAGAGACATTCAAAATATTGAAGTTTAGATCTATGTTTACCAATGCAGAGGATGCAGGGCCGCAACTTTCTCACGATACTGATAGTCGTATTACCAAATGGGGCAAGGTCATGAGAGTGTGGAGACTAGACGAAATACCACAATTTTGGAATGTATTGAGAGGAGATATGTCATTAGTAGGGCCTCGTCCTGAGCGTCAACATTTTATTGATTTAATTATGGAGCGTTCACCGCATTATAAGCATTTACTCAAGGTGAGACCCGGAATTACATCGTGGGGTCAAGTAAAATATGGCTATGCTTCTAACGTAGATCAAATGGTGCAAAGATTAAAGTTTGATATTCTATATATTGAAAATATGTCCTTGAGTCTCGATTTTAAGATCATGTTTTATACTTTATTGGTACTTATTCAAGGAAAAGGGAAATAGTTGATCAGGATTAGGAAATATGGCTTGATAGGTTATCCACTATCGTATAGTTTTTCTCCAGCGTATTTCGCGGAGAAATTCAAGAATAATGCTATTGTAGATGCTACATATGAATCATATCCCTTAGAGCAAATCTCAGATGTTGAAAAATTGATAGAACAAAATATCGATGGATTCAACGTGACTATACCTTACAAAGAGCAAATCATAGCGTATTTGGATGAAATTAGTGATGCGGCCAGGGCAGTAGGCGCTGTAAATACGGTCAAGATTGTGGATGGAATACTCACAGGATATAATACTGACGTATATGGATTAGAGAATTCAATATATGCTTTACTAAATGGATCTTGTGTAGAACATGCCTTGATATTAGGTACAGGTGGTGCTTCCAAAGCAGCTCAATATGTATTGGATAGAATGGGAATCGAATATAAATTAGTTTCTCGAAATCATAAATATTTGACCTACGATCAATTGGATGAGACAGTGATGATTCAAAGTAAATTGATCATTAATACTACTCCTTTGGGAACGAGTCCGGATATTGACTCTTGCCCCAATATTCCTTATCAGTTTTTAGATGATTCGCATTTCGTATTTGACCTCGTATATAATCCAGAAAAATCTTTATTTTTGACTCAAGCTGAAAATCAAGGAGCATCCATCTTAAACGGATTGTCTATGCTATATGATCAAGCCGAAAAAGCTTGGGATATATGGAATGAGGATGAAAATGCAGGGTAGGTGCGCTATAGTAACAGATTACAGTAATATTATTAGCAATACCAACTC
The DNA here is from genome assembly GCA_937927575.1 of uncultured Saprospiraceae bacterium. Classification (GTDB taxonomy): domain Bacteria; phylum Bacteroidota; class Bacteroidia; order Chitinophagales; family Saprospiraceae; genus UBA1994. The sequence goes on from CALBEE010000038.1 coordinate 7,837, forward strand.
ACGATAATAACTAAACGAATCAATGGCAGATCCAGAGCCTAATCCCCAAATTAATTTTGATAATACTGAAATAGCTTTTGCTAATAAGTCTAATAAGGAGTTGAAAAAAACGTCTAGACTATTTAAGCTAATGAGTAATAATTTGCTAACTAAACTATTATCTTCTGTGGGTTTAGTAGCGGTAAAATATAACCTTCCTTTTGCTCGATATGCTGTGAAGCAAACGATCTATGAGCAATTTTGCGGTGGAGAGACTTTATTGGATTGCCAATCTGCCATAGACAAGCTCTATGAAAATAATGCATTGACCATCTTGGATTATGGCGCTGAAGGAAAATCGACACCAGAAGAACATGACGAAGTGAAAGATCAGATTATACAGTCTGTTAAATTAGCCGCTGCAAATAATTCGGTACCAGTAGTAGTGTGTAAACTTTCAGGTATGGCAGATAATGGATTGCTAGAAAGATTACAGGAAAGTGATGAGCGTACTACTTCGGATCAAAAGGATTATGACAAACTATATGAAAGGTTAGATGAAATTTGCAGTATCGGAAATGAATTAGGAGTAGGAATATTTATCGATGCGGAAGAAAGTTGGATGCAGATCACTATCGATAAGTTAGCGATAGAGATGATGAGTAAGTACAACCGCGAAAAAGTAATAGTGTACAATACGTATCAGCTTTACAGACATGATAAGCTAGCACAGATGAAAAAAGATTACGAGATATCTCAAAAAGAAGGATACCTTTTTGGGGTAAAATTTGTGCGCGGTGCATACATGGAAAAAGAGAGAAATCGTGCCGAGGAAATGAATTATGAATCACCGATCCAAAAAGATAAAGCCTCTACTGATAAAGACTATGATGAGGCTATAAAGTTCTGTGTTGAAAATTATAAAACTATAGGATCATGCTGCGCTACACATAATGAAAAAAGCAGTTTGTATCAAGCAGAGTTAATTGCGCAATTGGGAATAGATAGAACACATCCTCATCTTAACTTTAGCCAATTGTATGGTATGAGTGATCAGATTACATTCAATCTCGCTGCTGCTGGATATAATGTAGGTAAGTATGTTGTCTACGGTCCAGTAAAAGAAGTCATTCCTTATCTGATTAGAAGGGCTCAGGAAAATACATCTGTGACCGGAGAAATGGGTAGAGAGTTGAAGTTTATTCAAACAGAAATGAAGAGAAGGAAATTGTGATAAAGGATGAAGAATTAAATGTTGAAGATTCTTTTATGATTCTACTTTTAAGAAGCAAAAAATGGTGCTTCGTTGAGGAAAGGACCATTTTTATTTTTGGTATTGGTCTCATTATATAAAATCTATCTTCCCACTATCGAGATTTTAATACGACGATGCTATTTTTTAAAGCATTATCTTATACAGCTTCACCTATTCTATGATATCCATGGTGGACCTTTCATTTCCGACTAGTAGTCGCTTCAGGTACATTTTATATTTCCACAGAATCTTGTGCTTAATTTGATTCATGATCTAAAGTATATATAACGGCATGAGAAACTTCTAAGAATGGAATCTGACTATAATTAAGCTATTCCGTTTAACGGATTTATAAAGTGACTCGTCGAGTAGCTAGCGATGTAAGTAGAAGCCCTGTTACTATCTTCGATTTACCTGCGTTATACCCTTACAAATCAGAACATTAAGCCATGGAAGATCGACTAAGAAGAGTTATACCTATACAACCTAATAGAGTAGACAGAAAAGATAATTCGGATAATAATAACGGTGGAGACAAGAATAGTAAGAAAAAGTCTTCCGCTAAAGAAAGAGCGCGCCAGACATTGTTTAAGACATTATCTCAAAACAATTATAAGTTGCAAGCGATGATAGATCGTAAGGCTAATATATTAATCTCTGTCAATGCGATCATACTATCTATATTATTAGGTACCTCATTTATGCAAAGTACTTTTGTCATGAGTAGTAATGTGCATATTATCATATTATTGGCTTCATCGACACTATCTATTGTAGGTGCATTGATTGCTGTAAAGCCATTCCTAATTGGATCATCGGACAAGTCTTGGCAAGGAACCAGCTTATTGAGTTTTGAATCTTCGCGTAAGATGGATCTGCATCAGTATAAGGCTATGGTCAAAAAAACGATAAAGAAGGAAAAGCGTATTTACGATGCTATGATCGAAGACATCTACTTTATCAGCAAAAATGTAAATCGTAAACATGGATTTCTAAATGCATCAGCAATTATCTTTGCGATAGGTCTTATGATTTCGAGTATTATTATGATTACAGCGGTAAGCTAATTCGTGAGCTAATGAAATCTTAGTTTTTATGTAAATCGTTGGTCAATCTTCGAAATCTATAACTTAGAAATATTGCTGATACGGTAAGACCTACTATTAGTCCGATCCAAACGCCGATCGGCCCCCAATCCAGCACTATTGCTGTAATATAGCTGCAGGGAATGCCTAAAAGCCAGTAGCTTAAAAATGTAATAATGGTAGGGACTTTAACGTCTTGGAGTCCTCTTAATGCAGAGAGATTAATGACCTGTATGCCATCTGGTATTTGGAAAATTGCCGCAGCTAATAAAAGGTATGCGGCAATTTCTATCACTTCTATATTATCCATATAGATCGTCGGTAATACATTTCTGGTCAAAGTAAATAGCAAAGCTGTAATGATCATAAAAAATGTAATTTGAATCATGGCTGAATAGCCTACATCTTTTACTTTCTGAATATCTCCTTTACCTAATTGATTTCCAACCCTAATAGTAGTAGCCATGGCGAGACCTGTGGCTACCATAAAAGTCATAGAAGCTAAATTGATTGCAATTTGATGAGAAGCCTGTTCTATCTTACCGATGAATCCCATAATGATAGCTGCAGCAGAAAAAGCTGTAAGTTCAAAAGTCATCTGAAACGAAGAGGGAATTCCTAGGCTTAATATTTTTTTGAAGTAATTGAGTTTGTACTGATTAAATTTAATTTCACTGAGATAACTCCACAAATTCTTCCAATATTTGAAAAGCACCAATATTCCAAAAACCATAAATATTCTTGAAAGTAAACTGCTTAAAGCGGCTCCTCCTGTACCCATGGACGGTAGGCCTAAATGGCCAAAAATCAGAAGATAGTTCAGTATTATATTCAATACATTACCGATTATAATTATGATCATGGAGGGAAGTGTCTCTGAAAGACCATCACTATAACATCTCAAAGTTTGAAAAATCATAAAAGGTATCATCCCAATGGCTGAATAAAACATATAATCTGCAGCATGAGGTAATATGTCAGGATCTTGATCTAGGTATTTCATAAATGGGATAAATGCAAGTAGTAGCATCATGCTAATCATACCGAATGAGAGATTGACGATTAGGCTATGTTTAAAAAATGAAGAAATACGCCTCTCATCACCCGCACCTTGTGCTTCTGAAATCAATGGTGGTAATGCAAAACTAATACCCATACCAAACACAATGCTAATGGCAAAAATGGCATTAGCAAAAGAGACTCCCGCAAGTGCTGCAGGCCCTAATTTGCCGACCATTACATTGTCAGCAAAATTCACTGCTACTTGCCCTAATTGACTTGCCATTAGAGGAAGCGCTAGCTTTAGATTAAGACGAAAGTCTTCTTTGTATTTAATAAATATGTTTTGCACACAGCAAGGTATACGAATTCTTCTGAAAAAAATAAATTCATTGCTCACTTGAATTTCTTATTCGCTACTACCCATGAATTATAATATGAAGAAAAGAGAACTGGATAGAATCCCTAATTATTACTAGATAATACTATAAGCCTTTATTAGTCTGATTGGCTAGACTGATAACTTAAAATATGAATTGAGAAGAGGCTAATATCTGTTTTAGTGTGAGAGTCAGTTTTATATTTCTAAAGGTTTGGATCGTCGGAAGGTGGGATCAAAAATACTGGTATGATAGGAAGAGATATGAACTGATTTTCCTTAAAAGTAAATTGGAAACGGATGAGTTAGTCAAGACACTTACAATTAACATGTGTCAATATTATTAACAGTGTTAATTTTATGCTTATGTTTGTATCAAAATACAGCATATGACTAATAAAGCATTACAAGAAGAAAGGACTAGAAGTTATTTTATAGAAGCTACGAAGGAAATATTGAAAGGGGAGGGTAGTAAGGCGTTAAGCGTAAGGAATATAGCTGAGAGAGCAGGATATTCATATGCTACTTTGTATAACTACTTTAAAGACCAAACCGAACTGGTTTCTTTGAGTGTATTAGAGTTTAAAGATGAATGTAGAGATACAGTAAATAAGAGTTTTCGAAAATCAGATCCTGGATTGGAAGAAATTAAAGGGATCGTAAAGGCCTATATCAGCTATTTCGTTCAATATCCAGGTGTGTTTGATTTGTTTTATATAGAAAAATTGGCATCTAAAAGTGTAAATGATGAAGTGATCAATTTTTTGGATACGCTTTGTCAAGAAGATTGGGATTATTTGATGAGTATTCAACACTTTACTATCGAAGAGGTAGTTGGAATAAGATCGATTCTTAACAAATCAGTTATTGGAGTTTTACTTTCTTATCTTAAAAGAGGAACTCCAAGTGAATATTCCGCTTTTGTAAAAGAAATCGATCTTCTTCTGGAGAACGTATTAAAAAAGTAGATTCCTAAAGACTCAAATCATATACTTGAAGTATTAAAACGCGAAAAGGCTACCATTTGGTAGCCTTTTCAATGTTATTTGACAAACTATTTTGAGATTACTTCTTTCTTCTCTTAGCAGTAGTCTTTCTTTTAGCTGTAGCTTTTTTAGCAGTCTTCTTCTTAGGAGCAGCTTTTTTAGCTGTAACTTTTTTAGCAGTCTTCTTTTTAGCTGTTTTTTTAGCAGGAGACTTCTTAGCAGCTTTTTTAGCTTTAGCAGCTTCTCTTTTCTTAGCAGCGGCAGCTTTTTTCTTAGCAGCAGCGGCAGCTTTTTTAGCTTTAGCAGCTTCTCTTTTCTTAGCAGCAGCAGCTTTTTTCTTAGCGGCAGCGGCAGCTTTTTTAGCTTTAGCAGCTTCTCTTTTCTTAGCAGCGGCAGCTTTTTTCTTAGCAGCAGCGGCAGCTTTTCTAGCTTTAGCAGCTTCTCTTTTCTTAGCAGCAGCAGCTTTCTTTCTTGCAGCGGCAGCAGCTCTCTTAGCGGCAGCAGCAGCTCTTTTCTTAGCTTTAGCAGCTTCTTTTCTAGCTTTTGCGTCAGCAATTTTTTTAGCAGCAGCATCTGCTTTTCTCTTAGCAGCTTCTTTTGCTCTTAAGGCAGCAGCTTTAGCTCTTGCAGCAGCAGCTCTTTTTCTTTCGGCAGCAGCTTTTTTCTTAGCAGCAGCATCTGCTCTAAGTTGCTTTTTCAACTGTGCTTCTAGTTTTCTTAGACTAGCTTTTGCAGCTCTTACACGTGCTCTTAATTTAGTAGTACTCATAATAATAATGATGTTAATTTGATCCAGCTTAATTACATTTATTTTACTGGAATGTTCAATATTGAAAATTATAATGCGAGTTTGAAGATCGCTAATAAAGTATGTATTGCAATTTTGATTCCGAAAATTCAAATTTCAACTTACCTCAAAAGTTAACTCCTCACTCAGGTTTTAACAGTGCAAAATTAATTTATTATAATTAATTATTCATAAAAACTTTATCTAAGTGTTTTTTTACCTATTCTTTCGACCAAATTCTTACATTTATTTAGAGAATAAAGTAAAATTCATGGCCAAAACATCTAAAGTTTTCGAATTAAAAACTGAATTAGAACTCTACGATAAAGCTGTAGACTTAGTAGATGGATTACAACGATTAGGTAAGACTATGCCCTATACAGCAAGTAATACCCATATGTTTTCTATTTTGACGAAAGACGGAAGATTAGGAATACGATTATCAAAAGAAAGTCGAGAAGTATTTAATAAGGATAAAGAAGTAAAAGTTTTTAAAAATTATGGCGCAACAATGAGAGAGTATGTAGAAATTCCTGCCCAGATGTTACAAAATTCTAAATTGGTTGCAGATCTACTTCAACAAGCTTGGAATTATGTAAATGAATTGCCACCGAGAAAAGATAAGAAGAAGTAATTTCTTATGGCAAAAATTGTAAAAGCGTACCTTTAATGCTCATTTAAAAATACAGTTTGGCAGATCTACTTCTAATTACACCTCCTTTTACTCAACTAAATACTCCATATCCAGCTACGGCTTATCTCAAAGGTTTTCTAAACAGTAAAGAGATTAGTAATTATCAAATGGATCTCGGCATTGAGGTCATTCTACAAATGTTTTCTAAAAAAGGATTAGAATCTATTTTTGATTATGCCTTAGATCGTAATAGTATTGAATCAGACAATGCAATGCGTATTTATAGTCTTAGCGATGACTATATTAACACTATAGATGATGTCATTCTTTTTCTGCAAGGTAAAAATCAAACTTTTGCGAGACAGATCTGCACGGAAAACTTTCTTCCGCAAGCCAATAGATTATTAAATATTCAAGATACCGATTGGGCATTTGGATCAATGGGAATTCAAGATCATGCTAAACATATTGCCACTTTATACTTAGAGGATTTATCTGATTTTATAATCGAATGCGTAGATGATCAGTTTGGATTTAGTAGATATGCAGAACGATTAGGCCGAAGTGCGAATAGTTTTGATGAATTATATGAAGTAATACAAACTAAACCCACTTACATTGATTCCATAACACTTGAAATTCTAAATCATAGAATAAAAAGCATTCAACCGCGATTAATTTGTTTTTCGGTTCCTTTTCCTGGCAATTTGTATAGTGCTTTTAGATGTGCACAATTTATCAAAGCTAATTTCTCTGATATCCAAGTGGCTATGGGAGGAGGATTTCCTAATACAGAGTTAAGAAGCCTTAAAGATGTTAGAGTTTTTGAGTTTTTTGATTTTATCACATTAGATGATGGTGAATTACCCATCGAATTGCTGGTTTCGAATATTGTTGACCCATCTCCCCAAAATCCGAATTGTGGTTTTTATAAAAGGACCTTTTTATTGGATGAAGGCCATGTCGTTTATAACAATTTTTCTTTGCGACAGGATTATAAACAAACTGAAGTTGGGACACCGAGTTATGAAGATTTATTATTGGATAAATATATCTCTGTAATCGAGGTAGCCAATCCTATGCATAGTTTGTGGAGTGATGGTCGATGGAATAAGTTGACCATGGCTCATGGTTGTTATTGGGGTAAATGTACCTTCTGTGATGTATCACTCGATTACATTAGTAAGTATGAACCAGTAACCGCATCTCTTTTAGTGGATAGAATGGAAGAATTAATTATTCAAACTGGCGAAAATGGCTTTCACTTTGTGGACGAAGCAGCTCCACCGGCTTTAATGCGAGCAGTAGCGATCGAAATAATAAGACGTAAATTGATATTAACATGGTGGACTAATATTCGATTTGAAAAAAGTTTTACACGTGATCTTTGCGTTTTATTAAAAGCTTCTGGCTGTATAGCAGTGTCTGGTGGCTTGGAAGTGGCATCAGATAGATTATTAGATCTTATAAAGAAGGGCGTGACCGTAGAGCAAGTTGCAAAAGTCACTAGTTATTTTACTCAAGCAGGTATCATGGTTCATGCTTATTTGATGTATGGATATCCCACTCAGACCATCCAAGAAACGATTGATAGTCTTGAGATGGTAAGACAACTCTTAGAACAAGGTGTCATACAATCAGGGTTTTGGCATCAGTTTGCGCTTACAGCGCATAGTCCTGTCGGATTGGCACCTTCTGAATATGGTATAGAGCCGCATTATGCAGAGATTACTTTCGCCAATAATGATGTAGAGTTTACAGATAGCACTGGTATTAATCATGAGATTTTTAGTGAAGGATTACGTAAGTCTCTGTTTAATTATATGCACGGTATATGTTTTGACTACGATCTTCAGGAATGGTTTGATTTTGAAATTCCAAAGACGAGTATTCACCCTGATTACATTTTCGATTGTATTGACGCGGATTATTATCCTGAAATGAAATCTTCTACTAAAGTAGTTTGGTTAGGAAATACACCCACAGTGCAAGATGAAATACAGATAGTCAAGGGAAGTCAAGTAGAGATGACCCATATGACTTTTCACAATAAACAATCTAGTACTATAATATCTATGAGTTCAGAAAAGGCCTCTTGGTTAATAGATATTTTAGAAGATCTTAAAATCAGTAAGAGTGAAATAATGACCTACGGACAATTGAAATCCTCTTTTGAAGAAAAATATAATGACTTTACACTTTTTTGGTTCGGTAAAGAAATATCTGCTTTAAGGAAAATTGGATTATTGGTATTGTAAGATTCTTATCATTTCAAACTTCAAGTATAGAAATGAAATAGTTATAATTAGAAAAGGCGGATCAAATAAATTTTTGGATGAAATGAAATCATTATTTAATTCTACACTTGTAGAATTAAATTTATTGTTCTATGTTTGTAGAACAATAAATACACTCTCATGCAATTATCCAACAGCGAAGAGCAACTAATGAATCACCTTTGGAACCTGGGTTCGGCTTATATGAAAGATCTCATTCAACAATATGATGATCCGAAGCCAGCGCAAACGACTGTTGCTACTTTGCTTAAAAGGATGCAAGACAAAGGATATATAGACTATGTAAGAGAGGGAAGGTCAAGAAAATACAATACGCTAATCTCTAAAGAAGATTATGTCTCAGGACGATTTCAAGGCTTTGTAGAGAGTTTTTTTGGAAATAGTTCAGCTCAGTTTGCTTCGTTTTTCGCGCAATCCAACTCTATGAGCAAGGATGAACTAGAAGAACTTCGTGATTTGATCGATAATAAGATAAAAGAGAAATAATTATGGAAGCTTATTTACTCAAATCAACTATCTGTTTAGCGGTATTGCTATCTGTATATCTGATCGCCTTAGAAGGTGAGAAAATGCACAAGTACAATCGCGTCTATTTAATGCTGGGATTAGTTCTTTCACTAGTCGTAACCTTTATCCCTAATGGACAGATCATAGAGCAGATTGTAGAATCTAATACTCAAGTAGTTACCGAGAGTAGTCATATTAATACTATGCCAATAGTCTATAATACGGAGCCAAATCATTCATTCTCTTGGAATAACTTAATGATGATTTTCTATATCATTGGCTTGATATATATGGTGATAAGATTCGTAAGAAATATTTCACAATTATTGATTACAGCAATCCAAAACAGAAAGTCGACATACCGAGGGGCTCAATTGATCTTTCTCAAACAACAGATCTTGCCGCATTCCTTTCTAAATTATATTTACGTCAATGGTGACCAATATCTTAATGGAGAAATAGACGAAAAACTACTTGCTCATGAAATGGCTCATGTAAAACAAAAGCACAGTTGGGATATCATCTTTATAGAGCTCATTCATATGATTTTTTGGTTTAATCCAATATTGATTTATTACAAGCGTGTCATGCAACTCAATCATGAATTTTTGGCTGATGCAGCAGTAAATGAAGAATATCATGAAGTTTCGATCTATCAACATTTGCTGGTTGATACTTGTCAAAATAACAATCAGATATACCTGGCCAGTAATATCAATTTTCAACTCACTAAAAAAAGATTAAACATGATGAATAAAAAATCATCTCGAAAGAAGATATATCTATTGATGGCAGGAGTCATGCCTTTGGTAATTGCATTGGTTATAATGCTTGGTCAGCCTCTAGTGGCACAATCGACAGTAAAAGAAGGTTCGTGGAAAGATGTTAGTGAAAATATAGATGATATTTCTCAACCTAAAGATACTAATGGAAATAAGGAATCTTTGATGCGAAGTGATGAAGATGAACTAGCAGAATATAAGTTTATGAGAGGACTGGGAATTAAAATTCCAAGATCCTTCTCGCCCAACGGAGATGGTAATAATGATATACTCAAACCTTTTGGACAGGTGGAAGGAGTTACTCAATTTGAATTCATTGTATTTAATAAATATGGTGAGATAGTATTCCAATCAAATGATGTGACCGCTCATTGGAATGGTACAAAAGGAAACCAGCAAGGTCTTCCTGAAGGAGGAATCTATGTGTATTCATTGAATTACACAGATGCAGATGGACTTGAATGGAAGAAAAACGGTGAGATTAAATTAATTATCGATCCTAATCAAGTGATACCTGTATTAGATGAATATGAATTAAAAAGGATTAAAATTTCTGAATATGATACCATACCGAAGCCAACTACTGCGAAAAGTTTAGGTGTTTCTAAGAGCGAATATTATAAAAATGCTATTGTACATTTTAAGTATGAAGCAGGTAAAACCCTAGTGAAGAGCTATAACGCATTACCCAATGATATTAAGGAAAAGATGCCTATGCCTCCTTCCTTTGCCACTACGCCTGCCGTAAACAAACAAACGAATAAGCCACAGGCGCTTGAGAAAGGAACCATCATTTATCTCAAAGAGAATGGATCGATTGTAATTGGTAATGATGCTGAAAATTCTAATATTTTAAATCCGCCTTCACCGCCTTCGGCACCTAATGTTCCATCTGCACCTCCATCTCCTCCAAAATCACCAAATGTCAATGGTATAGCTCCACCACCACCTCCGCCTGCGGTACCATCACCTTTGGAGTTGATTGATAAAAATGATTCAGATATTTCTTATTGGATGAATGGCCAGTCCATTAGTAGGGATGAATTAGATGCTATAGAAACTGAAACTATTGAAAGTATAAATGTTAAGAAAAATAATGATGGAACTCATAATGTCACAGTGATTACTAAATCAAATGGGCAACAGTCTAATTTTTCGTTTACGCCAAATGATAAAAATATTATAGCTAAAGAGAAGGAAGTAGGATTAATGATGAGCAATTCAGATGTAGAATATATTTTAGATGGCAAGAAAGTGGATAAGCAAACGATTGACGACCTTAAGTCGAGTCTGATCGAAAGCATAGAAGTGATTAATATCGGTCAAGGTAAAAAACAAATTAGTGTAAAATCTAAAAGATAAATTGGCTTACCAATCGAAATGGGCATGACGTACTAGCTTCAATTATCAGCAGGATACATCAATAAGATTCCAAAGTATTTATGTCACAAATGATGACAACTAATTAACAATACCCAATCAAATATATAACTTCGCGATTCACAATTAATACGAAGTTAAGTATGGTATCTGTAGATGGAATTGCGGTCGAGTTTAGTGGTCATACACTTTTCAAAGATGTGACCTTTGTAATCAATGAAAATGACAAGATTGCCTTAATGGGTAAGAATGGTGCAGGCAAGTCTACCATGATGAAAATCATTGCTGACGTCCAGAAAGCTAGTCGTGGTAAAGTGAATAAGTCAGAGCATACTAAGATTGGATATTTACCACAACACCTACTTACAGAAGATGACTGTACGGTGGCCGAAGAGGCGGCCAAAGCATATAAAGAATATTTCTCTCTCAAAAGTCAATTGGATGCACTCAACGAGCAAATGATGACTCGTACGGATTATGAGTCAGACGAGTATATGAAACTCATAGAACAATCTTCGGATATTGGAGAGCAATTCTATAATCTCGAAGAGGTGAATCATGAGGCTGAGGTGGAGAAAGCACTCAAAGGATTGGGTTTTAAGCAAGAGGATATGGATCGTCCGACAAGTGAATTTTCTGGTGGTTGGCGGATGCGTATCGAATTGGCTAAGATTTTATTACAAAAACCGGATTTAATATTACTAGATGAGCCTACTAATCATATAGATATAGAATCTGTGCTTTGGTTGGAGGACTTCTTAGTCAATAAGGCTAATGCGGTGATGGTAATATCTCATGATAGAGCCTTTATTGATAATATCACTAATCGTACTATCGAAGTGACGATGGGGAGAATCTATGATTATAAGGCGAGCTATTCTCATTATCTTGAATTGAGAAAGGATAGGAGAGAGACGCAGATGAAGGCTTTTAAAGAACAACAAAAATTTATTGCAGAGCAAGAGCGATTTGTCGAACGCTTTAAAGGAACATTTTCAAAGACCAATCAAGTAGCCTCTGTAGAGCGTATGCTTGATAAATTAGAGATTGTCCAAATCGATGAAGTGGACACTTCGTCATTAAGATTGAGATTTCCACCTGCACCAAGATCAGGCGACTATCCAGTAATTGTAGAAGATCTGACGAAGAAGTATGGCGAGCATACTGTCTTTAAGCAAGCAAGTATGACTATTGAGCGTGGTGAAAAAGTGGCATTCGTAGGAAGAAACGGAGAAGGTAAGTCCACAATGATAAAGGCTATCATGCAGGAGATCGAAGTCGAAGGGAAATGCCAGATCGGACATAATATTGAGATCGGTTATTTTGCGCAAAATCAAGCCTCTTTATTGGATCCAAAACTTTCCGTTTTCGAGACTGTAGATGAAGTGGCTAAAGGTGAGATTCGTACTCAAGTAAAAAATATTTTGGGCGGATTTATGTTTTCAGGAGAAGATATTGATAAAAAGGTAAGCGTATTATCTGGTGGTGAAAAAACAAGATTGGCTATGGTGAAACTTTTACTAGAGCCGCATAATCTATTGATTTTAGATGAGCCGACTAACCATTTAGATCTTAGGTCTAAAGATGTATTAAAAGAGGCATTGCTTGCATTTGATGGTACTTTGATACTGGTTTCTCACGATAGAGATTTTTTGAAAGGGATCGCTGAGAAAGTATTCGAATTTAAAGATAAGCGAGTAAGAGAGCACTTCGAAACTATTGATGCATTCTTAGAAAGAAATAAGGCAGAAAGTATGCGCGATATGAATTTGTAGGACGAAGCCATAGCGTAGGCTATATTCTAAGCTTGTAATTGTAGGTCGATCGAATTCCATCGTTTAATCGTCCAATCATTCTTTGATCCACTCATTGGAATTTCCTATATTTAGTACACATACTTATTTCTTGGATTACTAAATATTATTGATAATGTCTATTACTTCCCCTAAAGGTACTTTTGGAATAGCTTCCTTTTTAATCCTGTGCTTGATTGGTTCGTTGTATTACGCGTACGACAAAACTAATGCTTATGATGAGCTACAACAAAACTTTGCTGAGGTAAAAAATGGTGATTATCCTCCTAATTCTATTCCAGAAAACACGATTAGTGATGAGGAAATAAAAATTGCTAAAAATTTGATTCAAGGTTCGTTTGATGATCTATGGGGTGGTATGGATTCGACTAAGATTCTCCATTATCATACTGAAGATTATTACATATTAGAACATGGAGAGATTTGGGATAATGATAGAATTAACCAATTTATGCGTAATAGACTTAAGCAAGGGGAACAGCCCAAACGAGTCAATCGCATGGAATATCATACTATTGAAAAATTTGATAGAGCGATCAATATAGCCTATGATAATTATGGTGATTTTTATCGAGGAGATAGCTTGGTTTGGGAAGGACATTGGTTGGAAAGCGCATTGATTATTCCTACAGATAAGGGATGGAGAATAAGGACGATGCACAGTACAAGAATTCCGGTAGAGCAAAAAAAGTAAAATATTGAAGAGTAGTTTTTTGTCAACCTTGTCGTCTACATTCAATAAGTTTAGCGCAAACTCTTTCGAAGGGACACAACTATAATATGGTTAGTTTAGGATTACCATAGATATCTTATAAAAAGATGACAAGAACTCTCGAGCTATGCCGCTTGTGTATCTCTTTGAAGAGATTATAGAGATGATCAAATAATAACAAGTCGCAGACTTGGTAAATATAAGATTGATAAGATTTTTTATCATTCTTGTCGTCTACATTCAATAAGTTTAGCGCAAGCTCTTTCGAAGGGACACAATTATAATGTGGTTAGTTTAGGATTACCATAGATATTCTTATAAAAGGATGACAAGAACTCTTGAGCTACGCCGCTTGTGTATCTCTTTGAAGAGATTATAGAGATGATCAAATAAAAACAAGTCGGTGACTTGGTAACTATAAGATTGATAAGATTTTATCAACCTTGTCGTCTACATTCAATAAGTTTAGCGCAAACTCTGCGTAGAAAAACAAAGCAGGATTAAGAGATGATCAAATCATAAATTGCACGTAATGATCGATTAAAAATCGGCTGAGACCTCTAAATAAATCTCTTCTGCACTTATTGGATGAATAAATCTGATCGCTTCCGCATGTAAGTGTAATCGAGAACCTTTTACACCATATAAATCATCACCGATTATTGGAGCGTTTAACCCATCTGAATGAGCAGCATGTACACGCAGCTGATGTGTTCGACCTGTTACAGGAAAGAAGTGAATTCTCGTCTTTCCGTCTTTTCTTTCGATCACTTTATATTTAGTACGTGCAGACTTTCCATATTCGTATTCTACCTTTTGATAAGGCCTATTATTTATATCTAACTGTAGAGGAAGGTCGATATACCCTTCGTTAGATTCAACTATGCCATCAAGCAATGCTACATACCTTTTCCATACCGTTCTTTTGACAAACTGCTTTTGTAGTTCTGTATATGTTTCTTTGCTTTTACCGATCACTATAAGCCCTGAAGTAGACATGTCTAATCTATGTACTATTAATGGTCCAGTGGATTCAGGATACTTTTCTTTCATTCTTTTTTGGACTGAGTCACTGATGTTTTTTCCTGGAGCCGAAAGAAATTCTGCAGGCTTATTGATCACTACAATATGTTCGTCTTCATAGATTATATCTAGTGTTTTACCAATTGCCGGATTAGTCAATAATGGATTAGGATCTATAAGCATTCCTGTCAACATATGTCCGAGTATGGGTTCACATTTGCCTCTGCATGCAGGATAAAAGTTGCCGTGTTTTCTGATTTCTGAAGCTGGTGATTTTCCCCACCAAAATTCAGCCATACAGATGGGTTTGAGATTTTCGGAGAAAGCGTATTGCAATAATTTAGGTGCAGCACAATCTCCTGTTCCTGATGGAGGAGTATCGATAACACGATTGCGAAAGATATCAATGACATTTCTTTTTTCGCCTTTGATATTTAGAAAATTGTATTGGTCAAAAAGCCATTGTTGCAAAGCATGAGATTGCTCTTTTCTTTGCTGTTTTAAATCTTCTAAGGTATGGTGTAGTTTTAAGTATTTCTCGGCAGCTATCTCTAGTTGATCAGCGATATACTCTTTATACTCTTGCAGTAGAAATTTAGCATTCATACTTTCTTGACTATGCTGACTCAAGAGTGATTCTTGCTTTTCTACTGAATTTTGTAAATTAGATTCTCTATCCGATTTTCTCTGTTTTTTATCGAGTCTGTGTTTCGATTTTTGAACATCGAGTTTTTGAGCATATTCCTTTTCTATTTTTTCATATGCTTCTTGACCAGCTTTGATTTTTGGATCAGACTCTAATGATTTTATCTTTTGAGTTAGTTCTGCTAGCTTTTGTGTCTCTTGCTGAAAGTGGCTATTAGGATCCAATATATCAAAAAGTGGTGGAGCAAATCCTGCTACAATCGTCTGGCCAGACATCATTCCTGAAAATGCTGAAATGTAGCCTAATTCGTTTTCCGTATTCTTTACAACTAATACACCGAACATCTTACCTACGCCTTCACCTTTGATCCCAAAATCATGAATGAAATCCATTTGGTTTTCTAAATATGATTGTAATTCCTTTACTGCGGCTAATGCCAATGGATGTGGATCAAAGTAGAAAGGAAAGGTAAATCGCTCGGGTAGAGGGATGTGTTTTATATCAGACCGAAAATAGTTGAATATAGAAATAGACATACACTGTAAAAATAAGCTTTTGGTATTAAAGTTATTTATTGGATTTGTGGAGTAATCTCCTTCAAGGTTTAGATTTATCTAAAATCTGTGGTTATCATTCATCGTATTTCAAAACAGCGCTATTCAACTTTTCTATAATTCGTTTACTTAGAACTCGAGGAGCTAAGACTTTCACACTATCGCCAAAACCAAGTATCTCTCTTTCCAGTTCGAAATTAAGAACCACATTAATAGAAACTATGATAGATCCATTTTCTTTCTTTAAAAGTTCTTGGCTTGGATGCAACGGTTTTGTAAGTACATAGGGCGCATTACTTTTATCAAACTCCAATACCACTTTGGAAGTCGCTTGGTTAAGTGATTTTGTAACACCTATCACATTGTTAAAGAATTCCTGAGGTATAAAATCTTCGGCAACTTTAAATTGAGCCTCGGGTTTTAGCGCAATAGATTTCATTCTATCTAGAGCTAAGATTAACGTCTTCATCTTTCCTTTTGGTCTGCATAACAGAAACCATCGATTGCGATACTCCTTTAATAGATAAGGGCTATAAAGACCTAATTTTGGATTCCGTGCTTTAAACGATTGATACTCTATTTCGATAACTGTGTTCGTTTTCACTGCTCTCAATAGTATGTCTATCCAATTTAAACCTACCAACCGTTCATTCTTTTCGATATCAACATATTTGGTAGTTTGCTTTTGTTGGCGACTGACCTTATCTTCTAGTTTGCCTATAATCGCTCCCAAATCTTCGAAATAATTAAACCCTTGAAACTGACCTAAGAGCTTAACAGTATCTTGGAGTACTTCTAAATCCGAATGACTAAGTCTTGATTTGGTTATTGAAAACTCTTTGTCTTCATAAGTATAATACCTCCTTTGTTCAACTACTATAGGTGCATTATATCCTAGCTTATCACTACGCATATTTTGAATGTCTAGTTGGATGGTTCGCTTACTCACTCCAGAATCTATTCCTTCATATTCATAGATAGCTTCTGATACTGCATCGATCAAATCCGCCAATGTCCATTTACGAAATCGATTTTGTAGGCATTTGTCAATGGTCTTGTATCTAATTAGCGCTAATTTATTGACTGGCATAGGTGAATATTTACTGAAAGATACGAAAACTACGCAATGTATTTACGTAGTAATGATTTGAGGAAAATTAAACGAAATTTATCTTGGCTGTAAGTCTCTGATAATCAGCATGGTATTTTGTTATTGTCTGATTAGACAGAAATTAAATTTTACTGCGCAATTTGATTGCGTAGTGTAGGGGCGATATTTGAATTGTCAATTAGGAGGAACGAATTGAATTCTAAAATTGCCTCAATACAATAAATATTTACGCTATGAGATTTAACATATTTAAAAAGAAAGAACAAGCCATTACAAATTATGAAGGAGGATTGGCGTATAAAATGTCAGTGGAAGAAGAGTTGTATACTGCAGTAGTAACTACAGGTTTGAACCATTCATTTTATGAAAGTGATCCAGAAAGATTAATAAGAATAGTAGATCTTGTGGGAAAGTGTGATCCGCGGTTTGTAGCCAAACTTGCCGTCTACACAAGAACCAAAATGAATCTTCGATCTGTATCATTAGTACTTATGATAGAGTTGGCTAAAATCCATTCTGGAGATAGCTTAGTATCTAAAGGTATCAATGGTGTCATACGTAGAGCTGATGAAATAACTGAGTTGCTTGCCTATTATCAATTGTCGAACAAGAGGAATGGTGTAAAGAAACTTAATAAACTTTCTAAACAAGTCCAGAAAGGTATTGCAATGGCGTTTAATAAATTCGATGAATATCAATTTGCTAAGTACAATAGAAAGACGGAAATAGAATTGAGAGATGCATTGTTTATCACTCACCCAAAAGCGGTGAATGAAGCGCAACAAGTTATTTTCAATAAGATAGCGAACAATAATCTTGATGTGCCATATACATGGGAAACAGAGTTGTCTGCAGTAGGGCAGTTGAAAATCAAAGATGTGCGCCAGCGAAATGCAGCGGTATGTCAGAAGTGGGAAGAATTGATAGAAAGTAAGAAGTTGGGATATATGGCTTTACTTAGAAATCTCAGAAACATTATAGAAGCAAATGTTTCTATAAGACATGTCTACATGGTGTGTGATATTATATCTAATGAGAAGCAAGTAGCAAGATCTAGACAATTACCATTTAGATTCTTAGCAGCTTACAGAGAAGTGAAGATTTTGACAAGTGCCGCAGTATCGCCTATCTTAGATGCGTTGGAAGATGCAGTTTTGTATAGTGCATCAAACATCAAAGGTTTTGATTACAATACATCAATAGTCATCGCTTGTGATGTTTCAGGATCTATGCAGAAAGCTATATCGCCAAGAAGTAAAATATCACTTTATGATATAGGATTGATGCTTGGTATGATGATGCAAAATAGATGTAAGAATGTAGTGAGTGGTATGTTTGGTGATAGATGGAAAGTTATCAATATGCCAAAGAGATCTATATTGTCTAACGTTGACGAATACTACAAGAGGGAAGGAGAAGTAGGCTATTCTACTAATGGACATTTAGTAATCCAAGACTTGATTACTAGAAAGCAAAAGGTAGATAAAGTGATGCTCTTCACGGATACACAGATGTGGAATAGTACGAGAAGTGCTGGATCTTTTGAGAGTATGTGGAATACATATAAGTCACAAGTCGCTCCGAACGCAAAATTGTATTTGTTTGATCTAGCTGGTTATGGTCAGATGCCAATCAGTATTAAAAAGAATGATGTGTTCTTGATCGCTGGATGGTCAGATAAGTTGTTTGAGATATTAGCAGCTATAGAAAGTGGATCTTCAGCAGTGGCTGAGATTTATAAAGTAGAATTGTGATAATTTAAAGTGAGCAGGGAAAAGGTCTCTGCTCACCTCATAATCCATTGAAATAAAAATTAGTAAACAATTAGTGTCGTAGATGAGAGTTACTTCGAACCATTAATTCCGAGGTTGTGGGTTCGAGTCCCACTTGGGTCGTAAGATTCAATAGCTCAATTGGTAGAGCGGGTATATAGTCTTTCATCGTTTTTCACCTGTTTGTTTATTTAAAGTTATAATTAGAATAAGTGCCGTATAAATGAGATACTTCGTTAAATGAACAATTGCCTCTCATTTAGATTGTTGCCTTATTATTAAAAAAAATGAATGTCCGATGTCGTAGATAAGAGTTACTTCTTCAGGGCTTGTATTGTAGGTTCGATTCCTACTTCCATTAGTTTGGAATGGTGTAAAGGTAACACACAAGATATAGTCTCTTTTCGCCCATAACTCGGATTTTTTAAAAATTACAAATCAGATGCCGTAACAAAGAGGTACTTCGTCTCAACTAGGGGAGGAATAATGCAGTTGCCTTTGAGCAGCAAGATTATCCGGTTCGACTCCGGCAACGACTTGCCCCATTTCTCTTGTGCTTTTTGCTCTGATTGTATTTACAAAAAAAAAATATAGTGATCAATAAAATATTACTTCATGAAATGATCGATGCCAAATACGTAAAGCGTACTAAGCATTCTGAAAAAGAATTATATATCTATAATTATACAGCATTAGCTCAGTACACTCAAGTGTGGAATGAAGTAACTTTACAATGCAGAGGACTAATCTTAGACAATGAATATAATTATGTCTCTAGACCATTCTCAAAATTTTTTAACTACGGAGAGCGGGCAGATCAAGTACTACCTAATGAATCATTTGAAGTATATGAAAAAATGGATGGATCGTTGGGTATCAGTTATTGGGTCGATGATATGCCGTATATATCTACTAGAGGTTCTTTTTCTAGTGAGCAAGCAGAGGTAGGTACGTCTATGCTACATGACAAGTATAAGTCAGTAGTTTCAAATTTAAATAAAAAGTACACTTATCTATTTGAGATTATATATCCTAAAAATAGGATAGTAGTGGATTATGGAGAGCAACACCAATTGGTGCTATTAGCCATCCTTGATATTGAGACTGGCAAAGATATGCCATTGGTGGATATCGGATTTCCAGTAGTTAAGAAAATAGATGACATCGATAGTATTGATCAATTGCTTAACAGTGATGAAGAGAATAAGGAAGGGTATGTAATAAAGTATAAATCCGGTTTACGTTTAAAAGTGAAATTCAAAGAATATGTAAGATTGCATAAAATTATCACTCAAATATCTTCCACAACCATTTGGGAGTCTATCTCATCTGGTAATTCTATTCAAACTATTATAGAAGAAATTCCAGATGAATTATACAATTGGGTAACGGAAGTGCATGATGAACTTAGAGATAAATACCAGAAGATAGAGTCGATTGCAAAATCTGAATACAAAGAATTCGATACAAAAAAAGAAACGGCTCAGCATATAATGAAATGTACATATCCTAAGATTCTATTCGCCATACTGAATAAGAGAAGCTATGATAAGATCATTTGGACTATGATCAAGCCTGAATTTGAGCGACCGTTTGATAATTAAATCTTATTGCGCAATTTGATTGCGTAATAATGAATGTACTTTGTATCATAATTAAATACGCAGTAATAAAATGATAATTAAAATAAATAGTGAAAACCAGTACTTCTTGGATGTTTTGCACAAAAACCCAAATACGGATGAAGGACTCTACATTAATCCATTGAAAAATGGAGTTATAGTCGGGAATGCTATAGACGCAAATCACTATGATGTGCTATTTCAGGATACGAGAAATAGTTACATGCCTGACGACAGTAATGCGATAGATTATCAAAGCTATTGCTCTCCGTTAGTTGTTTTGGATATACTTTCGGAATTGTTTCCCCATTTGAC
>CALBEE010000039.1 GCA_937927575.1 uncultured Saprospiraceae bacterium
TATACTTATGACAAAGAGCGCTTGATTCAGATCGATTATCCCAAATACTTTCAGAACAAAGTACAGATCCATTATGGCAGTGCGCAAGATAGTTTTAATCGTGTAGGCCGGATCTGGTTACAAGAAGATGGCACAGGAGGAAGAGAATATTTTTACGATGCTAATGGTAATGCGACTAAGATGATCCGTACCCTAATGATCAATAGATCCAATGTATTTACTTATGTATCAGAAAATGAATTTGACACTTGGAGTAGAATCAAAAAAATGAAATATGCCGATGGAGAAGAAGTAGCTTACACATACCACCCTGGTGGACAATTGCAATCTATGATCGGACAAAAAGCGAATAAGACTTATCCCTATCTGACCGATGCTGGATATGATAAATATGTAGATCGCATCTTCTTACAATATGGAAATGGGACTGAAGACATTTACAGTTACGATAAAAAAGGAAGACTCGAAGCGCGTCAACTTACTGCTGGTAACAATGTCCTACTCTCCAATGAGCGATACACTTATGATAGAGCCAATAATGTAAGGTCACGAAGAAATACAGCTAATGGATCTGACAAAATGGGCGGTAGTATTACCGAAACATTTACCTATGACAATCTCTACCGAATGTCTACTGCAGAAGGAAGTTGGAATGGAAATCAACAGCAATCTTATGATCTATTTTTTGATTATGATCCAATCAATAACTTAACGATGAAAGGGCAAAATCACGAGATAGATGCACAGCAGCAGATCCTTACATCTCGCACCTTTGATTATCAATATGAAAATCCCAATCAGCCGACACGACCTTCAGAAGTCGGTGGACGCGAATATGAATATGACCCTAATGGTAATTTATTACTCAGCAATAGTGCGGCTATATTCAACTATGATCAAAATTTCTTTGATGAAGAAAATCGATTGCTCGGTCATTCTAATAATGGATATATCAGTCGATATACTTACGATGCCTTTGGTCATCGAGCGATCAAAAGTCATGGAGAGAGCCAAGGTGTATTTATCAATGGAGCGCCTGCTGGATTTGTAGAACATAGGCTTAATTATAAAGCCACCGTATCCCCATATTTCTCGGCTTTTGCGCATGATTATCGCAAGCATTACTACATCGATGATATGCGGATCGCTAGTAAGATCGGAACTGGAGTATTCCAAACTACTATCGGTGATGGACCTGAGATCACTGCTGGAGGCATAGATTATAAAACCAGAATCCAAGCGTATGAAAATTCGTTACTTGATTATTATGCTTCTTTGGGAGTACCTCCTGGGCCACCTACCCTCTTGGCTTTACTAGGTCAGCCTGAGATCAATACCACTAGCCTACCGGATGCCAATACCAATGATCCTTATAGCAATACGCCACCCAATTGGCCAATGCTTCCGCCACCTGATTCGCTCAGTCCTCCAGGTGCACCCGTATTCTATAATGAATCAGATGTCAATAGAGATAATGTAATGGCCGGATACAACTTTTCTTCTGGAGCTTTGACAGAAGAAGTAGAACAGTTTTTCTATCATTACGACTATACAGAAAGTACGCAATATGTAACCGACTACAATGGTGATCCTAGGCAATACGCGACCTACTTCCCCAGTGGCGAGCGATGGATCCATCAGCAAGAAGGAATCGACTCCACTATATTTTTCTTCAATGGACTAGAACTCGATAGCGAATCCGGTATGTACTATATGGGAGAAATATATTACGACCCTATTACTAATGTAGAGCAGAGCATTGATCCTGTACTCCAAAACTTTGGACGAGCGACATTCCAAACGAGGCCTGAAGGTGATCTGTATTACGACTTTGCAGAATTAGGTAATTCTGACGAAACCAATTTCGACCCAGAACTGCTCAATGCCGAAAGACCAGATGTAATTGTCAATAATGCCGTAAACATAATCGTACCCGAGTTGCGCGATCCATATCCGACACGTGATCAAGTATTTAGAGAAGAAGACTTAGGCTTATGGAGTGACCAATCGCCAGATGATACTAAGAAAGAAAGACGTAAGTTCAGCTTCTCTCCTACCGATACCGATACAGAATCTATGTTACAAGAAGTATTTGACTTAGTGGAGATGAAAGATGCCTTTGCCTTCTCTGACAATGGACAGAAGAATACACAAGAAAGTGCAAGACGATTCAGAAAATTTGAGAAAAAGACCAAAGCCTTTAAAAAGAATGAAAGAAGAAGGAAATCAATTCGTGATCGCAAAAAAGGCGCTGGGTTTAAGGTTAGGTTTAAGGTGCGGTGATGGGGAATTATCTAACTGAGCAACGATAGTTAAAATCGATTTCTTAATTTTCAGATAGCTAAAAGTGAAGAATGTAGTACGACGCAGAAGTAGATATGCCATCATAGATAGTGTTAAATACAGTTTTTATTCATTTAATATACCTACAAATTCGCCAACTACATTAAAGTTGTTGTCTATTATGTCTTCCTGACTTATTATTAGATCCTTGTAATTAACATCATAAGAGTTAGGCTTCAATATAATTCTCTCATGCTTCCATCCTTCTTCAGTAATAACTTTTGAGCTGCTATAAGTTTTTATGGTAAAATGCGATTGAGTGTCAGCATCTTGTTTGTTGTAATATTCAACAAGTAATATCTTGCCTGTTCTCCCACCAACGACTGGATGCTTAAATATGCATATAGACCCATTAGGGATTCTTCTATTCATTGAATCTCCTATGACTTTACATGCAAAGTGTCCTTCCTTATTATAAAACTCTGGCACCTCAATCATAGTGTAATCTTCTGCAGTTTGAATATCACTAAATGAACCTGCTGCCGCATAAAAATCAAAGAAAGGAATTCTATATACTTGAGTTTCTTCTTTTGGAGTAATCTCTTCTTCCATAGTATCAGTCATCTCCAAAGGTGCGACATCTAGTTGAGGCATTGTACTATCTAGGTATGCATCAGTGATATAACTGTAAAGGTTTTCAGGCACTGAATTTTCCAATTTAAATTTGAAATGAACAACCGGTTGAGCTGTATCCTTCATCTCACCTTGCTTAATAGATTCCGGAATGATTCTCACATCACCCATATAATAAAAATCAGTTCCTTCAGAATCCGCTTTCTTTATAAAGAGTAATACTCGCTTTGATTTAATTACATTTTGAATTTCGGAACTTTCAATCCTTCTATTTGAACGAGACTCCCACGCAAAGACAGAAGGCGAAACAAAATAATCATTATAATCAATTGATCCCTCAACATCATCTCCTTTATGATATGTAACAAAACATGGTGTAGAGCCTTTATTAGTTCGATATCCATAAACAGTACTGCTGATATCTTTATCCCAATTAAGTACACGACACACATCTTTCCTGCTATATTTATTATAAAGCATAAAACCTTCTTTAAAGGAACTCTTAATATAATTTTTTCTAAATGTATAGATTGAGTATTGAATACTATCTCTTAAAAAGTGAGTAAAATAATTATCCTGAAGCAAGAATATAAAATTAGGATGTCGGCTAATTCTTCCATTTTCTAAGATTACAATTTCCTTGTCCTTCTTAACAAATTCAAAATTCAAATTATTAATCACAGATCTTAATGTTTCTGAAGAAACATTATAATTAAATTCTTCCTTGATAGACTGCTTAAAACCCTCAATTGATAGACTTTCTGAATCTAAAAGTTCTTGCAAAATAAGTGATTCCTCAATACGCTTTCCATTATTAATCTCTATTGAAAACAAGCGAAGAATTTCACTGTGACTAATTCCCAAATCCACATCAAAATCACTATCTACTCTTACTAAGAAGTCATAATATGATTTTGAATACTTTACAAAATGATAGGGATCACGTGAATTAGAATCAACAAAATCCATCATTAATGGGTACCTGCCTAATCTAAACTTTAGTAAAGAATAATCCTTTTTTAAATCCTTTAGCAAACGCATATTGGCTGAGTCAATAGATTCAAAGATTTTTTCTTTTGAAATTCTATCAAAGTTTATAGTAGAAACACCTGGCAAATCAGTACTTCCATCTGATAAGAGTTTGCGTAATTTATCCTTATCAAATGATGTGTCACCATACAAAGCAATCGGAATTAAATAGTTGTTAGTATGATTACCTATAAAGTCAATGACCGTCAAATAAGACTTTGAATCAAGTTTCCTGAGACCTCTACCTAATTGCTGAACAAATATAATAGCTGACTCCGTAGGTCGAAGCATAATGATTTGATTGACTTTAGGTATGTCAATTCCTTCGTTGAATATGTCTACTGTAAAGATGTAATCTAATCTTTCGGATTCATTTTCAGATTCGAGGAGCTCAATAGATAATGCTCTTTCTTCATTTGAATTACTTCCACTTAAGGCAACTGTTCTAAAACCTTTATCGTTGAACTTCTTTGATAATCTATAAGCTTCATCTACTTTTGAAACAAATACCAAGCCTCGACAGATACCATTATCAGTCCCGTAAAATTTTGATTTACTAACTATCCTTTTGACTCTTTCGTCCGAAGTGAGTCTATTGAATAATGTAACGTCATCTTGTTTCTCTTCATTGATAAATAAATCTGATACGCCATAATAATGAAATGGGCAAAGCATCTGCTCCTCCATTGCATCGTTTAACCTAATCTCATAAGCAATGTTGTGGTCAAACAAACTAAAAATATCAGTACCATCTGTTCTCTCTGGAGTAGCTGTCATGCCAAGTAAAAACTTTGGAGAAAAGTACTCTATAAGATTCTTATAAGACTGTGCTCCAGCTCTATGTGACTCATCTATAATGATATAATCGAAATGCCTAGGTTCAAATACTTTTAGGTGTTCAAGTTTGGAAATTGTTTGGACAGTTGCAAACAGAAAAGCCTTGTCTAATTCTCTTTTATTACCTGAATAAATCCCCATTGATTTTCGTACAGAAAACACCTTTTCAAAAGTCTTCATTGCCTTTTTTGCAATATTCAATCGATGTACTACAAAAAGTAATCTCCTAGGTTGTTGGGATTGAGCATCGAAAGCTGCTAAGAAAGTTTTTCCTGTTCCTGTTGCAGAAATAATCAATGCTCTTTTCTTTCCTTGAGAACGTATGTCAGCTAAATTCGATAGTGCTATAGTTTGCATAGCATTAGGCTCGATACTACTCTCAAATATTTCCTCATTAACTAACTCAGATAAAGTTATTCGCTTCCTCTCGTAAATCTTTTCATATTCATATATAAACTCTGAGGTAACTGGTGTGGCAGAATTAAAATCACTCTCAAATTCTTGCTGCACTTTATGTATTATCTTACTATCCTCTATGGCAGATACTTGAAGGTTCCATTCCTTATTGCTTGCCAATGCATTTTGGGTGAGATTACTACTGCCAACAATTAAACTGAAATGATCCTTCTTCCTAAACAGGTAGCCTTTAGAATGCGCATCTACATTCGTTGCTATCTTTAATTCGATATTTTCAAACTGTAGTAACCTTCTTAGTGCTTCTGGCTGAGTGAAGTTTAAATATTGTGAGACAACTACTTTACCTCTCACTCCTTTTTGCTCCAATTCATGGAGTACATTAATTATTGTCGCAACTCCACCTGTAGTCAAGAAAGCAACAGAAATGAAAAAGCTCTCGCATGTACGCAATTCCCAAAGCAAAGAAGACAGGATTTTCTTTCTAGGTTTTTTGCTATTCACAAGCAACTTCGGTTGATATAAAAGCTCTGACCCAATATTCTTGTCAATAAATCCTGTTTCGAGACTCTTTCTAAATTGACTTATAAAGTCTGCCATTCAATAGAATTTAATTTATCGACAATTGGAATATCAGCTGCCGCCCAATCTACAGAATAGATGTCTTCTTTAATCAACCATAACTGGGATATGTGTTCAGTAAGAGTAATATCTTTTGAATCCACATTTACAATAAATGCATGCATTGTTAATTCAAATTCAGGGTAAATATGCTCTACAGTTATTACGTGATTTCCTATGTCAGCATTTATATCCAATTCTTCTTTCAACTCTCTATTTAGTGCCTGCTGTCTTGTTTCACCAACTTCGATTTTACCGCCAGGAAACTCAAATTTTTCAGAAATATAATCTAGTTCATGATGAGGTCGCTGTACACTAAGAATCTCGTCTTCGTGTTTAATTATTGCTGCAACTACTTCTATTTTCTTCATTTGTTAATTAACTTTTTCGTCTTGTAAATTGTAGCTCACAAGTCTAAATCTTCACTATGCCATATCTATTTATAGATTTCTCCGTTAGGTACTCACCAATCCCCAATTGAAGACCAATAACAGTCAACCCAAAACATGAAGATCTCATTTGTCCAAAATCCTAATAATAAAAGAGTAAACTATATTTCTAAATGGATAGCATTCAATCCGCATTGGCTATCTACAGTTCTGATAGTGAATGTAAGTAAAAGAAATTGGATTTGGAGAATTAGAGAAATAGTTGTTAGATATTTTGAGGAAATAGATGTTCATATGTTATGAACGGCAGGATTTTACGTGTAGACGACAGATTTTGGTCAGAGCGGCTGCTACATAACATATCACTTCATACACTCAATAGCAACTGGAAGAACGCCTTCATTTTTAAAAATCATTGCTTTCCCTCAATACTAAAATAATTATTAGCGAGAGAATAAAAAAAGT
The DNA here is from genome assembly GCA_937927575.1 of uncultured Saprospiraceae bacterium. Classification (GTDB taxonomy): domain Bacteria; phylum Bacteroidota; class Bacteroidia; order Chitinophagales; family Saprospiraceae; genus UBA1994. Next base: position 6,672 of record CALBEE010000039.1, read on the forward strand.
CCCTAAACAAAACATGCTTAGGGACCATATAATAATATTTCAAATTACTACTCCTTATTTCATTACACTTACTCGCTGGTAGAGACTACCCTTCTCTGTAATCACATAAAGAATATAGACTCCATTCGTCAAACTACGAACGTCTATAGTTTGCAAATTACTATTAGAGACAAGCGTTTGGTTCATTACCAATTTACCATCTATACCTAACAAAGAAATAGATTGTACTTTATTAGAAAGATCTAACAATTCTACTTGCAGATTTTCACTCACCGGATTAGGATAGATTTTAATATCATTATCTGCCAAGACATCTTGAACATCAGTAAACGTAATCATGAAATCTTCAACACATCCTGTAGCATCCATGACTGTAATCGTATAATCACCATCTGGTAGATTCGTGAAAAATCCATCAGTATTAAACCCTTCTCCATTTATAGAATAACTATATCCGTTACCAGCACCACCAGTACCATTTACAAATAAAGTATCTGTACTAGTAGAACTTTCTAATCCTATTTCAGCATTCTCCATAATAGTAATTCCTGTCTCAGTAAACTCCGATCCATTTCCATCTCTTACCGTAACACTATAAGATCCTGCGGCTAGATTAGCAAAAACAGATTCGTCTTGAAAATCACTATCATTAATCGAGTATTGGTAAGGTGCTACTCCACCCGTAATACCATCTACTATAATGCTTCCATTACTCTCTCCAAAACAAATATCTAAAGTCGTCACCGAAATAGCGCTGATAGAAGTTATAGATAAATCAAACTCAAATACACAGTCGAGAGCATCTGTAATAGTAAGCGTATAATCCAGCGAAACATCTAGATCGAATACATTTTCCATTTGGAAATCTACCCCATTTACAGAGTACATATAAGGCGCTGTCCCTCCTTCCGCATCAATAGTCACATTAGTTAAATTAACGGAGTAGCTATATGTAATGGGCATCGTCGAACCTACGTTAATGGCATCTTGTTCTATTTCTCTTCCACCTGCATCTCTAACCACTATTGAGTACATTCCTGGCGCTAAATCTTCAAACAAATTGTCCGAAACAAAAGCCCCATCATTTAAGCTGTATTCATAAGGCGTTATACCACCTGACGGCAGTACAGTGATCGAACCGTCATTCACATTCGAACAATTTAAATCAACGACGTCTGTTGCAGTCATAAGCACTTCGATATCTACACTAACGATGATACTTACCACACAATTATTAGCGTCTCTAACCATTACCTCGTAATCGGCGTTATCGAGATTAGGAAAAATTCCTGTAGTGTTAAAATTAGTGCCGTCAATGCTATATTCAAATCCACCAGCACCACCTTCTGCACTTGCATTGATCGCATAACCATCTAAGAATGCAGATAGTAAAATAGGATCAGGTTGGCCTAATGTTATAATCTCGGATTCACTATCTACGCCATCTGCATCTCTTACAAATATCACATAATCACCTGCCTCCAATCCATCAAAAGTAGACTCTGACTGATAATTATTTCCATCAAGACTAAATTCATAAGGCTCTGTACCATCTACTGCAGTAGCTACGATGGTTCCGTCGGCTCCTTCAAAACAGGATACCTGATTAGTAATATTACCTACCACTTGGAAACCACTTTCAAGAATCTCGATGCCTATATTTTCATTTCTTAACCAAGCTCCTGTCGCAGGTATTTGGACATCTACAAGGAAGCCATCCGCTAAGGCTTCATTACCCGAATGCATATAAGTGATGGCTCCGCTAGAAAGATCTTCTGCTGTAACTAAAGCACCTTCGATTACTTCTTCCATACCTCTCATTAGCATACCTTCGGATGGTAACTGGGTAATGTAAAGTATTGCCGGATCATTGCCACTTACCGTCAGTGTATTATTATCAAACGGTGCACCTCCTCCATTAGGAACTACGATACTCTTACTTCCTGTGGTCACCACTTCTGGAAAAACGATAGGTGCACAAGTTTCAATGGACCAAGAATTAATTTGTCCGCCGTCTTGTTGGAAAGCATCAGCAACCACCAGTGTCCATGTCCCCATAGTAGGAACATCAATAAAGCCATCTATAGGCTGAAAATCTCCAGAAATGGCCAATGGACTATCATCACAAGTTACTTCCAAATCCATCGCTGATAAGGCAGCAGAATTATCAAATAAAGCCATGATATTATTCTCATCACAGCCATAATCATTACTTGGTACTCCTGGCCTATCAAACAATTCGAAGCCTACTCCATTAGGATCTACGACTTCTGCACTAAGATCTCCGACCCAAGTATGCGCTATATCCACCGAAACTGTAGCTTGCGAAAAATCAAAGTCGGCAGGTATATTTAATATGCTTTCTACTACTACTCCTGACTCTTCTGCAATGACTACAGGCATATCACTGACATACTCAATACAACCATCATCAGTGGTTCTGAATGCCTGTGTTGCACTATAAGCGCCTGTAGAGCAAATAGATCTGGCTCTCACTCTCCAATAGTAAACCGTGCCTTGCTCAAGATTAGATCGAGTAGTCGTAGAGGATGTAGGAGTTGCTGTCGTCGTCTGACCAGATACGAACTCTGGTGTTGTACTCAATTGAAATTGATAAAGACTAACGCCTTCTTGCGCTTCCCAAGTGAATTCGACAGATGAAGGGTCGACATCTATCATGCCATCTTCTGGACCCGTAGTACTTGTAATTTGTAGATCATTACTTTGAATATTAATTGCAAACAACTCATCGATGGTCGTATTGTCCGCCATGGCAGTCAGAGTCGCTAAATAAGAACCGGCTTCTGCATCTTCTAATCCATTGATGACAATATCAACAGTAGCCGGCGTCGTAATAGAATTTTCTGATAATGTAGCCACAGCTCCTTCTGGCAACCCAGAAACCGACAGCACTACCGTGTCATCAAATGTGGATGCTGAAATAAAACTTGCTGAATATATCAATTCATCTTGACCACAAGCCACTTGACTAAATGGGTTGATCTCTACGCTAAACTCTGCTGTGATACTAAAATCTTCATCTGACATATCATAAAACACACCATTTCCGACTACCACTATCCTAGCTTGATCGGTAGGCATATCTGGTACTACAACTTCGAACGACCCATCATTAGGTGTATCTTCTGCCAATACTATATCGAATGTCTCACCGCTATCTAACGATAAAAATATATCAACTACAGATGCATTAATGGGTGCTTGATCCGTATCGCTCACATCCCAAGTAATTTCCTTTATATTTGATGCTGGCCAAATCACCGCGGTATTAGGTTCGGTCACTCTAAATGGGCTACCAGTATCAAATACATTTACTTCTACATCTACTTCTCCTGTACATCCCACAGATACATTATTATCTCTAACGGTACAGGTAAAATTCATCTCTCTCGATACATCTGGCAGCACTTCCCAAGTTGACTCTCCAGCTAAGCGGTCTGGAAAAAATCTACGTGGATCTGATATTGGAGAATTTGACCTAAACAAAGGTCCTTCAGCATTCGTACCTTGCGGTGGCATGGTCCCTATTTCATTGTCCATCTGCTCCCAACAATAAGTAAGCATATCACCATCCACATCTGTGGCATTGGCCGTAAGGAAAAATCTAGTACTTGCTGGAATAGTTACTGTGGCATCGTCTACGGTTACTTCTGGAGCTGAATTCGTTGTAGGTATAATCTCTGCACATGAATTACCGTTGCCTGTTACAAAATTAGCTATTTCAATTAGTGAGACTGTATGAAAATGGTCATCACTATTATTTTGAACATTAACATTGGCCTGAACATCATTTGGATTACATACATTTGCATAGCCCATTATTGTAGAGCCGCTGCCTGTTTCCATAGCTGTAGCAGCATTCCTATTGCATGCACTATTTTGAGTATGATTTCCGCCAAATTGATGCCCAATCTCATGCGCTACAAAATCAATATAAAATGGATCATTTACAGGACTACCTAAACCTGTCACCCCTTGTGCCTTCCTATTATTTGTACAAGGACTTCTCAATGAAGCAATACCTCCTCCTCCAGTACTAAAGACGTGACCTATATCGTAATTATTAGACCCAATAATATCGTCACAAGTAGTTTGATTCTGACCGAGCATTGTTGCGCCATTATTATTCGTATAAGGATCAGTAGCCGCGTTAAAAAATATTAACTCATCGGTATTAGGCACTAACTCCATGGTGATTCCTGCATCTCGCTCATATAGGCCATTGACCCTAGTCATCGCTACATTAAACTCCTCCAGTACTGATTCTACAGTCCCTCCGTGAAAAGTAGCATATTCACCCGTACAAGCTAGCGCTAAGCGATACCTTCGAAGTTGACAATCTCCATGCCTTGTGGTGGCTTGAGCTTCAATATCCATTTCTCTATCATCTTCCTCCACCAAACATTCGAATTGATGTCTATCCTTCAGACCATAATCACCCTTGTAATACACCGCATATTGCTGGAGACCATCATTTATATGATCAATATAAGTCGCTTGCTGCCCTTCTCTTAAAATCATAGCATGGAATTTACTTCCTCCATAGCCCATGCGCACATATGAACCTGGAACATCGAGACTGTAACCTTTATATGATTTTATATTGGGATATTTAGCTGCAAGATCAGGATGGAAGACATTCGCTTCTTCTATCATAAACATTTCTACACCACCTTCTGGAGTAGGCAACTCTATTCGAATTTGATTGAAATGAGCCTTATCTAACTCTTTTTCGATAGCGGTATAATCTAACTCATAACCCACATACTTTGAAGGCATAAATTCATCACTTACTGTGACTCTTTTAGAAATATTAGATTTCGTCCAAAACTGAGCACTGACGAAAGTTGAAGAAATCAATAATAGAAGAAATAAGGTTAATCGAGATACAATCATGTATGGGTTAGTTTTAAATAAAAAATAATTGCAGTTTAGATTTTAAATCTACGAAGCATACTTCAATAACACATTATAATCCAACAGACTTGTCGCTTAGAATATCAACATTTAATGACAGTTGTCTCTTCGATACCTTACTTGACTAAATGAGTTGATTTACTGAACTTAGGTATTCAGACTATTACATATTAAGAATATTTATTATATGAAGGCTTGAGATTCAAGAAGTTTTATATATCACAATTTAATATTAATCTTTCGCAGCTTTTCTTTCGCAAAAGTAATCCTTGTTGCATTGTTCAGTATAAAATACTGTTACACACTACCTACCACGATACTAATATTATTTTATTTCGAATTGTGTCATTTGTAAAATACAATATATCTAAATTGTCTCAAAATCATTCATTTAAATTGAGTCATTGTACACATTCATTACTAAATAATATTACAGATCCTTATGCTAGCTAATTTTTATTTTTTAGTATTGTCGTCTTATTTGCATATTGATTTAATTAAAAACTAGGATTATGAAAAAACAATTACTCGCAGGAGTAGCGTTCATGCTACTTCTGTTACCTCTTGGTGTAGTGGCACAAATCGATTGTACTACCACTACCAATTTTGATACTGGAGTGTGCTACACCAATAGCACAGTTACTGAAATCCAAGCTGACATTTGTCCAGACGACCCTTCTCAAGCCGTAATGCTAACATTTACGGCTGGTGAAGTTGAAAACAGTTGGGATGAATTGGAGGTGTATGAAGGTGCCATGGGTTCAGGTACTGGAGGCACACAAGTATATTCTGGATATGGATCTGGAGGAGATCTCACAGGCCTCGTAGTAGAAGGTTCAACAGCTGGAGGTTGCCTTTCAGTATATGTTAATGCTGATGGCTCTGGAGATTGCCCAGGAAATGGTTATGTTACTCCAGTATTCGATGCTTCTTGTCTTGTTTTACCTTCTTGCGCTGATCCTTCATCTTTAGTAGCCACGAGTATTACAGATGTTTCAGCGCAGTTAGACTGGACACATGATGTTACGAATTGTACGGCTGAAGAATATTGGGTACTTCCAACAGGAAGTGCAATGCCTTCATCTGGTACTGGTACAACAACAGGATGTGGATCCGCTGCAGCTATGGGACTCACTGCAACTACAACTTATGATGTATGGGTTCAAACGGATTGTAGTACTGGTGGATTATCTGGTATTATCAATATAGGTTCGTTTACAACACTTGCAACTCCGCCACCAAATGATGATTGCGCTAATGCAGAAATGTATACTGTTGCTACCGCTAATTCTTGTCCAGCATCGCTTACGACTTCGACGGAAGGTGCAACAGAAGGAGCAAACGAGCTACCTAGTTGCGATGCATTTGGAAACTTCGGAATATGGTATCAATTCACAGCACCAGCTAGTGGAAATCTTGAGTTTGAATCCATTACAGGGGCGCCTGGTATAGCAATCTTTGAAGGTGCCGATTGCAATAGTTTAACTGAAGTTGCTGGAACCTGCCTTAATAATACTAGCGGTTCAATATCTGGACTAACTGGAGGAAACACATATTGGGCAATGATTTCTACAGATACCGAACAATCTGTAGTTGAGTTTTGTCTTTATAGTCCAGCCTGTACTGCTCCGACGTTCACCGTATCCATTGACAATACTGCATGTCCTAATATAGGTATTACAGTTGAAATTTTAACACTTGGATCGACTTCTTCAGTAGATATTACTGAAAGTACTGGTACGGATATGGAAACAGGAGTTGGTTTGGGAACTTATACACTCACGGGTTATTCAACAGGAGACGGCCCAATCACTGTTACCGTGGCTGACAACGCTGATCCAACATGTAATGATACGGCGATTGCTGATATTCCTAGTGGCTGTCCACCTTCTAATGATGATTGTGAAAATGCAATTCCTTTAACGGTTAATGCAGATTATAGTTGTTCGGTTGTAGAATCAGGTACAAATGAAAACTCAACACCATCACCACAAACTGATGATGTAACAGGTACGCCTAATACAGATGTATGGTATTCATTTGTCGCAACTGATACTGAACACCGCATTGAACTATTAAATATAGTGTATATAAGTGGAGGAACATTTGCCAATACGGATATGGGCATGGGACTATATGATGGAACTGCGGGTTGTTCAGCACTTGTTTTAGTGGCTGATAGCGACCCTAACACCTTAAATGCTTCTGGATTGACTGTAGGTACTACGTATTATTTGAGAGTGTATAATTGGTCTTCAACTGTATACTTCAATTCATTTGATGTCTGTGTTGGTACTGCACCACCACCACCACCACCACCAGCGTGTGATGGGAATTTCTATGATTCTGGAGGAGCGACTGGCGATTATTCAAGTAATGAAGATATAGAAACAACAATTTGTCCAGATTTAGTGGGTGATGTAGTTACCGTTACTTTTACGAGTTTCCTTGTAGAAGGTCAAAACGCTACTGCTTGTTATGATGAGCTTTTCATTTACGATGGTAACAGTACGAGTGCAACAGCTATAACTCCTTTATCCTTAGGAATTGGAACTACAACTGGTGGATTTTGCTATCAAGCCGCTGGCGATGGTACCGCTGATCTAACAGGTGTAGCCATCACATCGACAAGCGCCGATGGATGTCTTACTTTTGACTTTAGTTCAGATGGATCAGTCCAGCTTGCAGGATGGGAAACAGATATTACTTGTGATCCTCCAGCAGCTCTTCCTCCAATCGCTAATGCAGGAGGAGTTGGCTTATGTCAAAACGCTACGCCAGAAATGGTTGATGGATCTAGTCCTAGAGTAGAATTACTTGTAGCAGGTGAAATTATAGCCGCGATCAATTCTAATGGTCAAGACTTAGGTATGGTGGATGCATCATATGTAAGATTTGATCCAATGGATAATACTACGAGAGATTATTCTAATGCTGGCGCTGGTGGCGACGGTTATGATCTGATTGATAGAAGTATAGTGATCACACCTACAATGCAACCTACATCACCAGTTAGTGTATTCCTATATTATACCGATGATGAGTACAATGAGATTATAGCCAATACGGATGGTGATAATGCTGCCACTAGTTGGGCGGATCTTGGAATCACAAAATTCCCAACAGATGTTTGTTCCGATATGAGTGATCCACAAAATTTAAGTGGTGACATTGTAACAGTTTTAGGTACGACTGCTGTAACAGGTGGTTGGGAAGTAGAAATTGAAGTTTCTTCATTCTCTGGATTCCAAGCGCATGAAGGCACGACTGCTCTTCCGATCAAACTCAATAGATTTACTGCAAAAGCTGATGGAAGACACAACATGATCGAATGGTCTACTGCTTCTGAAATCAACGTTCAAGATCACACATTAATGAAATCTAGTGATGCCACTAATTGGGAAATACTAGGTATTACTGATGGTGAAGTAAATAGCAATTCAAATATTGATTATGATATGGTGGATGCATTCCCTCATAACATTACATACTATCAACTGATGACTACTGATTTAGATGGTTCAATTACTTACTCTCCTATTGTGAGCGTAGCTAGAGATTCTGATGAAGTTAGTGCCTTCTTAGGAGCTAGTCCAGTACCTACTAGAGACGTAGTAAACTTAAATGTGTACTCACAAACAGATGATAATTTGACGATCATACTTACTGATATTTCAGGAAAGCGTATGATGGTTAACAATAGAACTATAACCCAAGGAAACCACCAATTACCGTTAGACTTGTCTGACATGACCAATGGGGTTTACTTAGTCACAATCACTTCTGACTTTATTAGTCAAACTCACAGAGTGATTAAAAACTAATACTTCATAATCCTGAAGTTTTGTTGGCCTAACACTGAATTCAGTGTTAGGCCTTTTTATTTTAATCTTTACGATTAATTAATTTTTCATTTCCTTTTTCCTTACCTATTGTTCAAAACGATAGCTTTCAAATTAAGATAATGAAACAGTAGTAGAGGAGCATTCCTATATACTGTAGCTATTTAATAAACAAAATGACCAAGTCATTAAAAAGACAAAGGCCTTTGAAGTTAGTACTTCAAAGGCCTAATATTTTGATGTTAAAATGCTTTTATCCCTAATATCAATCCGTAATAAAAGGATAATCTTCTTGCACGTAGTTATTATCATATAATTCAGAAGCCAATGGTAATTCTGATTCCTCTGCAAATTTCACCGCAGCCTCAATCTCTTTATTAATAGCATCTTCAATCTTTTCTACCTCTTTAGCAGATGCAATCTTACCTTTTAAGATTCTATCTTTGATAATCTCAATTGGATCCAAAGCTTTATACTTATTTAATTCATCTTTCGTACGATATTTAGCAGGATCTGAAACTGAATGCCCTCTATATCTATATGTTTTGATTTCTAAGAAATAAGGTCCTTTTCCTGATCTTATGTGCTTAGCAGCTTTCTCTATTGCTAAATGTACTGCTTCAGGATCCATACCATCTACTGGCTCACTCGGCATTTCAAAGGCTGATCCAATTTTGAAAAGATCAGTCACATTACTAGTACGCTCTACTGATGTACCCATAGCATATTGATTATTCTCTACTATATAAAGCACAGGAATTTTCCATGTCATCGCCATATTAAAGGACTCATACAGGGCTCCTTGTCTAGCAGCACCATCACCAAACATTGTAACACAAAGATTATTAGTACCTCTGTATGACTCAGCCATAGCTATACCAGTACCTATAGGAATCTGAGCACCTACAATACCATTACCTCCAAAGTAATTATGCTCTTTAGAGAAAAAGTGCATACTACCACCTTTACCACCAACACAACCAGTTCCCTTACCGAATAACTCAGCCATACATGAATTAGAGTCCATACCTCTTCCTAATGCAATACCGTGCTGTCTATATGCAGTGACTATCTTATCTCCTTCTACCAATGCACTTTCTATACCTGCAGAGATGGCTTCTTGACCAATGTATACGTGACAGAATCCTCTCACTTTTTGTTGAGAATAAGCCTTAAGAGTCGCTTCCTCAAATTTTCTGATACGATACATATTCTCATACCAACCCAAATAAGTAGATTTCGAGAATTTTGATTTCTTAGCTTTCGTCACTTTTTTAGTAGCTACTGCCATCTATTTAATATTTTAAATTGTTCAAATGAAGAGCCAAAGAAATCAAAGCCTTAGCTCCAAGAAAGGTCGGAATATGTATTTCTTCCTCCTTTCGGCTGACGAAGATACAACATTGACGTTTTAATTATGGTTCTCACCACAAAATTCTTATTGAATACTTTATAAGCTCCATTTCATACACAACATCTTAGGCAGGTTCTTATCTTTGATAGTACACTTAGAAATGAAGACACCATTGCATATTAAAGGACTTTCTCTTACCAATTATAAAAATTACAACCAGCACGTATATGAGCTTCACCCTAAAGTGAACCTTATCGTCGGTTTGAATGGTGTTGGAAAAACAAACCTCTTGGATGCCGCATACTACAGCTGTATCGGCAAAAGCTACTTCACCAATAGTGATAGATACAATATTAGAAAAGGTGAAGATTTTTTGCGACTCGAAGGCATATTCATTAATAATGAAGAAGAAAAAAATAGAGTGGTCATAAAAGTAGAGCGAGATAAAAAAAAATCAATCTCTCTTGATGGTAAAAAGTATCAACGAATCTCAGAGCACGTAGGTAATTATCCTTGTGTAATGATCTCACCAATTGACGTTCAAGGTCTATTAGATGCTAGTGAGATTCGAAGGAAGTTCCTTGACCAATCTATCATTCAATACGATAGAGATTATCTAAGGCAACTATTACAGTATAATAAACTTCTAAGGCAGCGAAACACACTTTTAAAGCAATTCGCAGAACGAAGGAATTATAACAAACTTCTAATTAATACCATTTCTGAAAAAATGGCTACTCCAGCAGCACAGATCTTTGAAGCGAGAAAATCATTTGTCAATAGAATTTCAGATCAGTTTTCTGACACGTATAAGCATATTTCAGAAGACAAAGAACAAGCGAGAATTGAATATAAAAGCACGCTTCATGATGTGGACTTCTTGGATGCATTAGCTGAATCAAACGAAAGAGATCGCATACTACAAAGAACCACTAAAGGCATACATAAAGACGACTTGAGATTAATCATGAATAACGACCTGCTTAAGGTTTATGCATCACAAGGTCAATTAAAATCCTTTGTAATGGCTTTAAAATTAAGTCAATATAAAATAATTCAAAGCGTTCATAAAAACACACCAATACTTCTTTTAGATGATATCTTCGACAAACTCGATCAAGAAAGAGTAAAGTACATTATAGATATCTTACTTAAAGAGGACTATGGTCAATTATTTATATCTGACACCAATCTATATAGAGTTGAAAATATACTTCAAATTTTAGAAACTAATTACCATAAGTTTGTGATTGAAAGCACAGAGGATATATCATTAGAAAAACATTAATGTTTCCAAAAAAATATAACGACAGGAAAATTTCAGAAGTGCTGGGAGAATTTATCCAAAGTAACAAGCGGATTCAAATTCACCACGAACTTAAACTCATTCAAGATGCTTGGCAATCAGAAATGGGTGATATGATCAATGGTTATACTACTAGATTCTTCATTAAAAATCGAAGATTAGAGGTCACGCTAACATCAGCACCATTAAGAGCAGAACTTAATATGTCTAAGCCTAAAATCATTAAACTAATTAATGATAAAATAGGGACAGAAATCGTGAATGAGATAATACTCAAGTAGTCTTTTACTTAGAAATAAGGACACTTCCAATTGCCTTGGAATCCTTTTCTTCTATCAAGATATACGCCTGGATCAAATCTATAGGCCACGCTTAAAGTGGATATGACATACCAATCATTCTCAGCAGCATTTCCTCTTCCTATTCCGTTACCTGCATCAATAGGAGTATCACTTCTATAGCTCAAATTCACTGCGATATCTCCCCTTTCTTGTCTTAGCAAATCAAGATCTGGGTACTCTGTAGAGACATCATCTAAATAATCTGTAAAAGTCCACCTTGGAGCTATTTCTAATGCTATTACCAATTCGTCATTAAAAGTATACTTCATACCCAGTCCCATTGGGACACTAAATTGGGTAAGGCTATACTTCTCTTTTCCACTGCCTGGAAGTCCTTGCCCTTCTGTACCTAACGGCTGCAGATCATACCAGATTCCCTTGTACTTCGCTCTAGGATTAAACTTAAAAACCGCTATACCAGCATTTACATAAGGTTGGAATTTGAATTTTCTAAAAGAAGGAATAACGCTTAACAAGTTTAACTCTCCCACTAAAGAAAACTCCTTGAGACTTGACTTGAAATGTAAATTTCTATCAGCACGAAAACTACTCAGTGCGTTTTCGTCAGATGCCGCTAGATTAGCTGTCAAAAAGCTACCTTTCAAAGCTAAATAGTCATTAAAACTATAACTTAAGAATATACCTCTAGCCACTTGAGCTCCTTCAAAACTAATTCTCCAACCTAGTGGTGAAATATCCCCTTGGTAAGTAGATGCACCAATACTAAAACCTATTTCGGCTTTTTGAGCTTGGATTTGAGGGGCTATCACAAAACTCATTAATGCAAATATTAATACCTTCAAAGATTTCATTCTCATCAGATTATAATTGTGTTTTTGATTATTAATTTATTTTTCAACGTCTTTTTATTTAAAACTTTAAGCGGTCTGAATTCTCTACATCTTTCAACTTATCACTTTCATCCTCAGATTTAGTAAGTACCGATCCCCACTTATAGGTCACATAAACTCCCATAAACATGTACCAGTCTGAATTATTGGGATCGCCTCTTAATGCTCCTTCAGGTCTACTAATATTCATACCTGTCAACTCTCCGCTTCTATCTGATAATGCGGCTGCCAGATCACCATTTATATCTCTCAGATCATCTAATGGTACATATGCACCACTTACATCATCCAAATAATCTGTGAATGTCCATCTAGGCAATACTTCAAAGCCTAATTCAAACTCTTCGTTTATATCAAATTGAACCCCTAATCCAAAAGGAATCGAAATTTGAGTGAGACTGTATTTCTCTTTGTTCGAAAGAGATTCTGACCCTTGCCCTTCGGTACCTAGTGGTTGCAATTTTACCAGTCTTCCTTGATATACAGTTTGTGGACTAAAATGAAAAACACTCACACCCGTACTGTAGTACAAACGAAGACCATATCTATCAAGACCTTTCAACCATGCATTGAGATTGATTTCGGTAATAATTCCTAAATCATATATACTCGATACAAATGATAGATTTCTATCTTTTCTGTCCAAATTTCTAGCGTCTTCATCAGTGCCGGAAATCCTTCCATAAGTATACTTAAGATGAAAATCAAAAGTCTTATTCCACTCTTTTCCAATTGATATGCCCAAACCAGGATTGTATTGAGATAGGCTGAATGCCGTACTAGCAGGAGCAAGATCACCTAAATAATATAGCCCACCTGCATAACCTCTAAGGCTATACTGCTGAGCGCTAAGTCCATTAAATGATATTATCAATATGGAAATAGTCGTAATTATTGAGAAATAATTGCTTCTCCTATTCATTTTTCCTTGTTCAATCTATACCTCAACTGTCATGTAAGAATAGAATATCACTTAGCACACGTGCTAAAGACACCTACAAAGTAACGGTACCCCTAAGAGTACGGCAATTTAATTATTGAATTATGTAATGTAACTTGCAAAAACGAACTAATCAGTTGCCCTATTAGCGTTGTG
>CALBEE010000040.1 GCA_937927575.1 uncultured Saprospiraceae bacterium
TATATCTATTGGTATAGAAGCAGGAATGAATTCTAGTAGTAATGATAATGTATTTATTGGTCATTCTACAGGTATTAATCAAACAGGATTTGATAATACATTTGTGGGTAATGGAGCAGGTCAAAATGGCAATTCTGGAAACGAAAATACATTCCTGGGATCAGATTCTGGAAAAGCAATTACTGGAGAAAATAATACTTTCATAGGAGCTTCGTCAGGAGAAGAAGCCACTGGAGATTTCAATACTTTTTTGGGACATTCTTCAGGGAAATCAATGGATGGACTGCATAATGCAGTCTTTGGAGACGAAGCTGGCGCAGAAGCAAGCGGAGAGTTTAATATTTTTATGGGCTCACAAGCAGGCAAATTAACAGATGGTAATGCAAATATTTTTGTAGGTAATCTAGCAGGAAATAATTTTGATGGAAGTAACAATATTGCACTAGGAGTAAGTGTCGGTGAAAATGCATCTGGAAATTACAATGTTTTCCTAGGACAAAGTGCAGGAACAGGATCCGCGGGTGGAGAAAAATTATTCATTGAAAATACTAATGCAGATTCCACCGGAGCTTTAATCTATGGAGAATTCAACAATGACATCCTAAGAATTAATGGTAAACTTGGAATTGGAGCCACTCCAACTTCCACAACTGACATCTACGTAAAACAATCACCTGTAATTGGTAATGGTGGTATCCGATTAGAATATCAAACTGACACAGATTATTGGGATACTTACATAGACTCAGCAGATGATTACAACTTTGGATATAACGGCAATCTCAAAAGTTATATCAAAGATAGCGATGGTATGTATACCGTAGCTTCGGATAGAAGACTTAAAGAAGATATCACAACCATAGCATCTTCTTTGTCTAAAATAAAACAATTAAGAGCCACACAATATCGATTCAAAAATGATAAATCTCATTCTTTAAGTACTGGTTTTATAGCTCAAGAGGTACAAGCGATATTTCCAGAATTCGTTTCAGAAAAAGATGGTATGCTTAGAATCAGCTACGATTATTTCATCCCTGTAGCCATAGCGGGTATACAAGAACTTTCAGACGAAAATAAAATGCTAAAAGATGAGTTGGATAATTTAAAAGGAGAAATTCAAGCCATCAAAGCATTGCTTCAAAAATAACCATCCCTAAACTTATCTGCTTGACTACTCCTAATATGCTGCATAACCCCAATAATGAGAATATAAAGAACATGTTACAAGTAGCAAATATTAATAATCCTTTATATCTTGAAACCCATATGACCACTTCCATTGCAATCATAGAAGACAACAAGGTAATCAGAGATAATGTCTCGAAATTCATTTCTTTTCATGAAGAATTTGACCTGTCCATCATTGAAGGCTCCGTAGAAAAATTTTTAGCTAGTCTGGAGAGATGGCAAACCAAAAGACCTGACATTCTTTTGTTAGACATAGGACTTCCAGGAATGTCAGGTATTGAAGGAATTCCTTTTATTCTAGAAAAAATTCCAGATATCGATATTATAATGCTTACGACTTATGAAGAAGAAGACGTAATACTCAAAGCACTTTGTTCTGGTGCTAGTTCGTATTTATCCAAGAAGGCTAGCCTTGAAGAAATTGTAGATGCAATCCGAATTGTGGTAAAAGGCGGATCGTATATGTCCCCATCAGTGGCTAGAGAAATCGTCAATCATCTCATGGGTGGCCGTGTAAGTAAAGCTACCATACTTACAGAAAGGCAAAGAGAAATCATACAAAAGTTAGTAGATGGCAAAAGCTATGGTACCATTGCAAAAGAACTTTTTGTTTCTATTGAAACCATACGATCACATATCAAAAAAATGTACAAGACTTTACATGTCAATAATAAAGCTGAAGCGATAGCCATGTTTTTACGAGGAGAAATAAAGTAATGTCTTTCTGGTAAATTGAATTGTAATGGTTAGAACGTAGTATCGTTACCCTCTTTAAAAACTGTCAGATAATTTTTTTTAAGATTATCTGAACTTAACACAAATAGCTCTGTAATTAAAAGGGATAAAAGAGAATTTACATTTCAATAAAACATCTTTGTTAACCAACCATGGTTCCAAAAGCTGAATAAAGGATTAATTAAAACAAATTTCTTAGAATTCGAATAATTTATTACAACGATAAAAGGTAAATTGAATTAACTATCGAATTCTAGATATTTAGTAATTCTCTTCATTATTAAAACATTAACTATCCAAAACCAAAAGGAAAAGTTATCGAATCGCACAATTAGAAAATTCTTAACACCTCTTAACCTATGTTTATGTAATAAGTGTTGTGAACTAGCGCAATCTTATTCTATCATTGTATTGCCTATTAAAAATTCTAATCACTTTGTTCTTTACCCTCTCCCCTGAGATTATGAGATCAAAGTCTGAGAAGCTATAAATAATGCTTCTTCCTACCCTATCAATGGATTAAAATCAATGTCTCTCAATATCAGAGGGATCAAAACATGATTTTTAAACCAATCCTTATAATATGAAAAGTCTTTACCGTATGCCTTTGCTATGCATTTTACTTTGCTGTAGTTTCAGTCTAAGTATCATGCAAGCATCTTCAACCAATGACTCCCATACCAAGACCAAACTCATTTTTCCACCACAAGACGACTGTAATACCTCACCAGTTATAAGTTGTCCAGCTAACTTCTACAGTTGCCCTGGAGACGATACCTCTCCGAGCAATACGGGATTTGCTACTGCAGTAGCGGGCGAAGCAGACTGTCCTGCTCCTATAGTCACCTACTCAGACTTTATAGAGTCAGAAGGTCCGTGTGATGGAGAAATGGTCATCAAGCGTACATGGAATGCAGCATATCCTGATACTTCTGATCCTTGGCTTATGGCCAACTGCATTCAGATTATCAGATTATTCGATGACGAAGCACCTCAGTTGGCCTCTTGTCCTAATAATATTAATATTACCTCAACTGGCTCTTGCAGTGAAGTGATCACTTGGACAGCACCTACCGCTAGCGATAATTGTGGTGATGTGACGCTAAGCAGTTCTCATAATTCAGGAGATACTTTTACTGAAGGTACCACTACCGTAAGCTATACTGCAACTGATGCTTGTGGAAATCAATCAACTTGTAGCTTTACAGTTACGATCGAATGTGTATGCGGTCAAGACCCAATACTAGATTGTCCGGATGATTTCAACACTTGCCCAGGGTCCAATTATCCTCCTTCCATCGCTGGTGCAGCTAATGCCACAGCTGGCGGACCTAATTGTGGCTCACCTATTGTGAGTTTTGATGATGTCACTATCTCTTCAGGTGATTGCGGAGCAGAAATTATAGAAAGAACTTGGACTGCTAGCGATCCTGACAATAGTGATTTGAATACTACTTGTATACAAGTGATTACGATTGAAGATGTTACAGCTCCTTCTATTACTAATTGCCCTAATGATATTACTGTAGACTCAGAAACTAATACACCAGTCAGCGTTACATGGACTGTACCTACAGTTTCTGATGGATGTAGTGCAGTTGATCTCTCTTCTACTGCTGAAAGCGGTGACACTTTCGATGAAGGTACCTCTACAGTAACTTATACTGCGACCGATGATTGTGAAAATGAGTCCATTTGTTCTTTCAATGTAACGGTAGTATATCTATGCAACGAAGCACCTATCATTACATGTCCAGCAGATTACTTTACATGTCCAGGCAGCCCTTACTCACCATCAATCGCCGGAGAAGCTGTTGCGATTGAAGGAGGACCTAATTGCCCAATTCCTACAATTAGTTTTTCTGATGATGTCTCAGAAAGTAATGAATGCGGAGAACAAGTGATAGAGCGATTTTGGACTGCAACCTACCCAAATGGTAATCCTATCAGTTCGACTTGTGTGCAGATTATCACAATAGAAGATAATACCGCACCAGAATTATCAAATTGTCCTGCAGATATCACATTACAGGCCAGTGGAGACTGTTCGCAAATAGTTACATGGCCAGAACCGACAGCCACAGATAATTGCAATGATGTAACGATCACAAGTACACATGCTCCTGGCTCAAGCTTCGATGAAGGAACAACTTTAGTCGTATACACAGCTACAGACGCATGCGGTAATAGTGTAAGCTGTGACTTCTCTATTACTGTAGAGTGTGGCTGTAATGAAGTACCATCCATCACATGTCCAGATGACTTTGTAGGATGTGTTGGTACTAATATGACACCTTCTGTAACAGGAACTGCCTCTGCTACAGCTGGCGGACCTAATTGTGAAACTCCTATAGTTACTTACTCAGATGATGTTTGGACTAATGGACCCTGTGGCACAAAAACTATAGAACGTTATTGGACTGCGACTGATCCAGATAATCCTACTTTAACAGCTACATGTCTACAAATCATTACGCTAGAGGATAATGAAGCTCCGGTAATTAGCTATTGCCCTACCGACATTACCGTGAGCGGATCAGTTCCTGTAAGCTGGACTACACCACAAGCTACCGACAATTGTACTGATGTAATCATAGAAAGTGATTATACTAATGGACAGATCTTTCCTATCGGAACCACAACAGTCACTATTACTGCTATGGATCTTTGCACTAATACGTCATCATGTACATTTACTGTAACTGTAGAGTCTGCGTTGCAATTAGACTGTCCTGATAATATTATTGTGGATTGCAATACTGATGGCGGAGCTATAGTACATTTTGATCCACCCACTGTAACTAGCGAATGTGAAGTATGTCCTTATGAAGGAGGGAATCCTATAGCCGGATATATGTATATGGGCGAACTTAACGGACACCATTACTACTGTTCAATGGAACCAGCTACTTGGGAAGCCGCTAATAGCGCAGCCACCTCTTATGGTGGATCTTTAGCCGTTATCGAGTCGGAGGAAGAAAACGAGTTTTTAGCAAATATTCTCACTTTACAGTCAGCATATATCGGACTGAGCGATCGTGATCTAGAAGGAGAATTCACTTGGGTGGATGGACGTGCACTCGGATATACCAATTGGTATCCAAATCAACCTAACGATTATGGAGTAGGTCAAGATTATGTGGAGATGCTCCATAATGGGCAATGGAACGATCAATATGCACATACTAAATTAGAGTACATAATGGAACTCTCTTGTGGTGGTGGACTTACGCAGATAGATGGTCCATCTTCAGGGTCAGTATTCCCTATTGGTACCACTACGGTCAGTTACTCGGCTACCGACGAATGCGGAAATTCTGCGACATGTACTTTCGAAGTAACCGTAGAATCAGCAATCAATATTGAGTGCTACGCGGACGCAACCTTTACTTGCCCATATAATGCCAGTGGAGTCATTGTAAATTGGGATACTCCTAATGTTCACAGTTGTTGTAATACAGATTGTAATACAGGAGGAGCTATCGCTGGTTATGTCTACATGGGCGAATACAATGGAAGTCATTATTATTGCTCAGTGGATATTGCTACATGGGAAAATGCACAAGCTTTGGCTATGAATATTGGAGGAAATTTAGCCACTATAAATGACGCCGCCGAAAACACTTTCTTAGCTAGTAAATTACCAAACAATGGAAGAGCTTGGATCGGTCTTAATGATGCCGACCTCGAAGGTGAAATGAATTGGGCAAGTGGTGAAGATCTTACTTACAGTAATTGGTACCCAGGCCAACCTAATGATTACAATTACCAACAGGATTATGTTGAACTTTTAGGAAATGGGCAATGGAACGATCAGTATAACCATTATGCCCTCGAATACATTGTTGAAATTCCATCTTGTAATTCCATTGAGCAAATAACAGGTCCAGCTTCAGGAACATTATTTCCAGCAGGAAGTACGACTACAATTACTTATGTAGCAAGTGATGATTGTGGTAATGTAGATACTTGTAGCTTTGACATTACTATCGAAGTACCTGCATGTACATCCGGTGGAACAAGTAGTGAACATGCTTGGATCGAAAAAGTAGCATTCAACACTATAGCAAATGCTTCTGGAAATAATGGAGGATATGCCGATTTTACTAATAACTGCACTACAGTATTAGCGGGTAATGTATACCCTATCACCCTTAAGCCAGGCTATGCGGCCTCTTCAGTTCCAGTATATTGGAAAGTATGGGTAGACTATAATATGGATGGAGACTATGATGATGCTTCAGAATATGTCGGTTATGGTGGAGGTATTAATCCACTTCAGGGATATATGACTATACCTACTAATGTATGGAATGGAAGTACTACTATGAGAGTAGCAATGAAGAAAGGATCATATCCTTCAGGACCATGTGAAAGTTTCGAATATGGCGAAACGGAAGACTATTGTATCATTATAGGAGGCGCTGAAAAGCCTGGAAGAAGAATAGGTGAAGAAAGAAAAGAAATGAGCCGAACTAGCGCTGTCGAATTTTCAAGTGGAGTAGCATTAGAGTCTGTAAAAAGATCAGTCGAAGAAGAAAACTTTGAATTGACTATCAGTCCTAATCCAAGTATCTACAGCAGCGAAATCAGATTAGGAAATGGACAAAAATCTATTGCTCCGGATCAGATCCAAATACTAGACATGAATGGTAATAAAGTAAATACTACAGTTATATCAGATTCAAATGATAGCAACTACAAAGTAGACACTTCTGATTTGCCATCAGGAATCTATCTTATTATCGCCATTAAGAATGGCAAATCTTACCAAAAGAAATTGATGGTAACTAAATAAGATAGTAACGAAGACGTAACACTGATAAAGATCAGTGATGCATGAAAGCACATAGGCGGCCAGGAGAAATTCTGGCCGCCTTATTTTATAATTAAACATCACAAAAACAGGCTTAGAGTCGTTATTGATTATTACTCTTGGTATAAATAAAAAATTACGAATGAATAAAGGGTGTCTCTATAGCTTAATATCGATTGCTATCGCTTTTATAATATTTTTTTATTACATGTCAAGCTTACTTAACTTCCCCTTTAGGGAGCCATACTCTATTAGAGAGATTACAGATAATTTTGAAAGCAACAAAATAGAAATAGAAAATACTATAAAATATTATAATTCAATTTTACCAGCGAACACATCTGTAAATATTGAGTTCAACAACGGATCTGTTGAGATATTTCATTTATATAGGAACGGTGAGGTATCTAACTTTTGGAAAAGTTCTAAAATAGGTATTCCACTTGACTCTTTATTGAATGAATTAAATTGGACGTCAAATGAATTAACGACACTAAATAAAAAATTACTGAAATCAAATGCGATTTCGATATCAGGTGGCCCAAAACGAATTGAAATTGGTTGGATTCGTAGAGGTATTGGAATATATTTCTATCAATTACATGCAGATAACTTATCGTCGAAAGAAATAGAAGAAATTAATGGTGTTTGCTCATCAATATTCTATGCAGATAACATAGTTTTCACCTACGGCTCTGGAGCCATTGGTTCAATGTGTTTTCCAGGCATCTAACAACAACTTACTCCCCCATCATCCAAGGATACGCCGAGGCAAAAGCCTTACGCCAAGTAATATGCCAATGGCTTTCATTCATAATCATATCGTACTTGACATGGTTATCATCTAGTCCATATGCTTTAAATTTCTCATAAACTCCTTTCGCCGCAGGGACCATTAATCCTCCTTCATACTGCCCTACACTGACGTGTATTTTCTTATTCTTATATTGATCAGGTGTGAGTTCCATTGCCATCAATTTATCATGATCTACCCACATCGAAGGAGACATAATGATAGCATTACCGAATATATCCGGATGCGCCATAAGCATATAATAGGCCATCATTCCACTCCTAGAGATTCCACCAATAGAAGTAAATGTTACCGCTGGTTTTGTTCTATAATTAGAATCTACAAAACTCTTTAGATCCGTAGTTACCCATTCCGCGAATTGAGCACCATGCGCATCTGGATTATCATCATTTATCCAAGGTGTATATTCGGCATCTCTACTCTTATCCGATTGATTGATACCTATTACGATTGCAGTTGGTTTTCCATTGGCAGAAGCTTCATTAATCACTTCATCAATCTGCCATTCGGGTCCCATATTTTCCATGTCATTAAAAGAAGATTCGCCATCCATCATATAGATTACTGGATATCTTGTAGTAGAGTCCATGGCGTAATTAGGTGGAACGTAGATATGAATAGTCCTCTTTTCATTCTGGTATCCTATCTCGATAGAATCTCTTAAAACCGTCACTGTCGGTGAAGATGTATCAACAATGTTTTCATAATAAGCCGCCCTTCTTTCTTCTTCCTTATGCTGATAGTACTTACCTCTAGCGATGAATCCACCCCAAATGATCAATCCTAAAAGTGATGAGCCAATAAAAAACTTTTTCATAGCATTATATTTAGTTAGAGGAAGCTTATACAACAATATAGCCATTTAAAATCAAATCTTATATTTTTACATTATTGCGTGTACCCAAAAATGTTTTAAACGATTTCTTTATAATATAAGTCTATGTTGAAAAAAGTACATTTAAAACTTATCAGAAAATATTCGAAAAACGAATCATTGATACTATCCCTTTGGAAAGAAATCGAATTTAACTATTCTAAAAAAAATAGATATTATCACAATCTCACACACCTTTCGAATTTATTAGAAGAGCTTGGATCTGTAAAAGATAATATTGCGGATTTCGAAACCATATTATTCACATTATTTTATCATGATATCATTTACAATTCTCTCAAGTCAGACAACGAAGAAAAAAGTACAGTATTAGCCGCAAAAAGAATGCAACAGATCGGAGTAAATCAATCAATGATTTCAAAATGTGTTGACCAGATCAAAGCGACGAAAAGTCACTCGGTCTCAGACAATTTTGACACCAACTATTTCACCGATGCAGATCTGTCTGTCTTAGGTTCTAGCTGGAATACTTATCAAACGTATTATAAAAATGTACGAAAAGAATATTCAATCTATCCAACGTTTTTATACAAAAGAGGAAGAAAAAAAGTGTTAAAGCATTTTCTAAATATGGATCGATTGTATAAAACGAAATATTTCTTCGATAAGTTGGAATTGAATGCTAAGCAAAACTTAACTAAAGAACTAGAATTACTTTCTTAGTCCTTACGATTTTAATCCTAGCTCCTTCCCCACTTTCATCATATAAGCCATTGCTTCTTCCTTATCATTTGCTATATCACCATCTAATATAGCTTCCCTAATGGCAGTTTTGATTTGACCCACCTCTCTTGAAGGAGCAATATTGAAAGTATTCATAATTTCTTCACCACTTACAGGAGGTTGCCAATTTCGGATTTTATCTTTCTCTTCTAATTCTGCCATCATCACCTTGACACGAGTAAAATTCTGTTTAAACCGTGCAACTTTCTTCATATTTTTGGATGTGATATCCGCATTACAAAGAGTCATCAAATCCTCAATATCTTCTCCCGCATCGAACAACAATCTTCTTACTGCTGAATCTGATATTTCATCTTTTGTCAAGGCAATTGGCCTTAAATGCAATCTAACAAGTTTCTGTACATACTTCATTTTATGATCAGTCGGCAACCTCAATCGTTTAAATATTTTGGGTACCATAATCGCTCCCAAAGCTTCATGCCCATGGAATGTCCATCCATGCTGATCATTAAATCTTTTAGTAGGTGGTTTGGCAATATCATGCATTAATGCTGCCCACCTCAACCATAGATTATCCGTATGTGGACAAATATTATCGATGACTTCCAGCGTATGATAAAAGTTATCTTTATGTCCTTTACCATTTCTCACCTCCACACCATGCAGAGCAGTCATCTCAGGAAATATTATTTCTAACAAACCACTTTCAAATAATAGATTAAAACCTATAGACGGTTTACGAGACATTAAAATTTTATTGAGCTCAGTGGTAATCCGCTCTTTAGAAATAATATGTATCCTATTTTTATGTTCTTTGATTGCTTCGAAGGTAATCGGATCAATTTTAAAATCCAATTGGCAGGCAAATCTAATAGCCCTCATCATTCTAAGTGGATCGTCACTGAAAGTCTTGCCCGGTTCTAATGGTGTGACGATTTTCTTTTCTTCCAAATGACGCAATCCATTAAATGGATCTATGATCTCTCCATAATTCTCTTCATTGAGACTTACAGCTAACGCATTGATCGTAAAATCTCGTCTATTTTGATCGTCCTCTAAAGATCCATTCTCAACACTAGGTTTCCTACTATCTTGTCTATATGATTCTTTACGAGCACCGACAAATTCTACTTCAAGATCTTTATGCCTAAGCATCGCAGTTCCATATCTACTATAAACCACCAATCTAGGAATCGGCCGTAGCTTGGATGCAAGATTTTGGGCTAATTCAATCCCACTTCCGACACAAACGATATCCATATCTTTACTATCTCTAGCTAAAAGTCTATCTCTGACATATCCTCCTACCACATAGGTCGGGTATCCTAGTTCCTCACTAGATAATTTGAGAAGCTCAAATATCTTTCGTTCAAATGGTTTTATATTAAATAACAAAGTATCGTCTTAATGGGTTAAGAACGGCAAATATAGTGAGTTAAACGCCAATAACTATTATTGATTGAATACAGCTCTAACCTTTTATTAATTTTCTGATCTTGAAGTTAAATGCTGCGAACATCAAAGTCATTATTGGACTCAGCCAATTGAAAATAGCATAGATAAAATACTCTCCTACTCCTACTCCAAGCACACCTGATTGATAAGCACCGCATGTATTCCATGGAATGAGTACTGAAGTTACCGTCCCAGAATCTTCCAAAGTTCTACTCAGGTTTTCTGGAGCTAAACCTCGGTCATCATAAGCTTGCTTAAACATCTTACCGGGAATCACAAGTGCCAAATATTGATCACTAGCCACTACATTTAATCCTATACAGCTTGCTACAGTACTCGCAAACAATCCAAAGACTGAAGTCGCAACGGAGAGTAAAGCTTTGGTTATTCTAGCTAAAGCGCCAATACCATCCATAATACCTCCAAATACCATAGCACATATAATGAGAAAAATAGTCCATAACATACCATTCATACCACCTGCAGTAAACAAATCATTCAGCGTAGTATTATCAGTAACTATTGCAGTATCCGTTAAAATAGCTTGAGTCAATGCGCCAAAATGACTATCAGATAGACCAGCCAATATTTCCGGCTGAAAAATGATGGCAAAGATAGCAGCCGTAACTACTCCTGTTCCCAACGCAATAAGCGGCTTGGTCTTTAAAACTATCAATACCACAACTAAGAGTGGCACTAAAAATAGCCAAGGCGTAATATTAAAAGTGGCGTCCATAGTCGATAATAGTCCTCCAATATCAGCGCTTCCTGTAGTATCAATCGTAAAACTTAAAATAGTGAAAATTACCAGTGCTATAGATATAGTCGGCACCGTCGTAAAGGCCATATATTTAATATGAGTAAAAAGGTCAGTACCTGCCATTGCAGGAGCCAGATTAGTAGTATCACTCAACGGTGACATTTTGTCTCCAAAGTAGGCTCCTGAGATCACAGCTCCAGCAATCATTCCTACAGGAATACCTAGAGCAGTACCAATACCGATCAATGCTATACCTACCGTTGCCGATGTTGTCCAAGAAGAACCAGTAGCAATCGAGATGATGGCAGCAATGATGACAGAAGCAGGCAAGAATATGCTAGGACTCAAGACTTGCAAGCCATAATATACCATGGAAGGAATGATACCACTAACCAACCATGTACCAGCAAGTGCACCTACTAAAAACAATATCATAATCGGAATAAAAACACTTTTGAGATTTTCGTAAATCTCTGCGCCCATAGTATTAATTGACGTTTTATTCCAAAAGCCTACCATAGCGGCGATCAATCCTCCTATCAACAATATGTACTGATTAGAATAATCTCCAAGCCACACGCCTTCTTTTCCAAAAATATTATAAGC
Organism: uncultured Saprospiraceae bacterium; assembly: GCA_937927575.1. Classification (GTDB taxonomy): domain Bacteria; phylum Bacteroidota; class Bacteroidia; order Chitinophagales; family Saprospiraceae; genus UBA1994. The sequence goes on from CALBEE010000040.1 coordinate 11,954, forward strand.
CAACAATGCCATTAAAAAGACAACTGGGATCAAGGCTTCTAGAAGGTTAAGTTCATTATTCTCTACTATATGCTCATTATGCGCCTTATTGGTTTTTTCTTTGTGGATCGACATCGCTACAATTCAAATTTGATTTGATTGTAATAATACAATTATCGAGAGAGCTTTACAAGTAAGAAATTAGTTAGATACAAAGCTATGGCATGACCACCGTAAAAGAACTCAGACCTATCTCTCCACGATACTCTTAAGATCTGCTGGCGAATAAGCTATTGACTTGAGCACTTTATTATCAGGAATTCTATACACTAAATATTCCCCATTTTTTTCTTCGATTCTAGAGTCCACCCCTTTTGAAGATTTGTAATGCGCTTGTGTTTTTTCGGCCTCTTCCATTGATTTACAAGTCTTACTCATATTAGAGCGCTGGACTTCATCAAATATTTCTTTAAATCTATCCGCAAGTCCAAACTCCAAAATTGCTCCAGATAATACATATTGAATATCGGCCAAGGCATCGGCCACTTCTACTAAATCATTATCAGCAATAGCTTCCTGCAATTCATTCAACTCTTCTTGGATCAATGAAACTCTCAGATCACAACGATCTTGAGCAGGAATAGTAGGGCTATCCAATATCGGTGCTCCAAATGTATCATGAAATTTTGCAACATCTGTCAGTCCTGCAGGTTCGTTATACTTCTTACTCATTGTATGCTTTTGATTTTGTAAAACTAGGGCGAATATATTGATATTATTATAATCGATAATACCTTTAAATAAGTTCATCCCTCGAAGGTCCAATTACACTAAAAAAATGACAAAACAATTTTAGTTACCTTTATTAACATGAGTAGATTTTCGATTTCTATGGCCTCGTATGCCTTTATTGCATTTACACTTTTAATGTATATAGGCTGTAAATCTATAACACCACAAACACAGCTTGACTGCAATGAAAAAGAAGATATTTTTTATTGTGCGGATACAATGTGTGCCAAAATCTATCATGGACATATCGATACTATATACCAGCAGATGCCTCCGGATATGTACTATGATATGGAGCAGACCATCACTTTTCCAGTACTTTTTAAAGTACACGACCAACCTTCCAACGCAAGGGAGATCAATATAAAAGATGTCGAACGAGCCATCGAGATACTCAATTACGCCTACAAACCAGCCGCTATTCAATTTGACTTGTTGGGTATCGAACACATAAGCAATGGAAAAAGCTTACAACAGATCACTGAAAACTCATATGCTGCCTATCCAGAGTTTTCGCGTAAGTATGATGACGATAAGGCCATTACGATTCACCTACTTGACGATAATGGTGAGTACTGTGAAGAAGTTAATAATATCGTTAGTTGTAGAAGGGTACATGGATTTACATATATCCTAAATTACCAATACCCTAATATTGTTTTAAGCAAACCAGACCTATTGAATGAAAAGGTATTGCCCCATGAAATGGGTCATTTCTTTGGATTATACCATACGCATAGATCAGTAGAAGGTAAAGAAAGTATCATGAGAGAAGATTGCGAAACCTTTGGAGATCATATTTGCTCTACACCAGCAGATCCAGGACCATTGTATGGTGTATATGTAGATTATACAAGATGCGAAATGATTGGTTATACTGATGAAAATGGATACGAATACAAACCTATGATTAATAACTATATGAGCTATTACTACCCTTGCTATAGAAAAGCTTTTGCATTCACGGAAGAGCAATATATCGTAATGAGAACTGCAGCATTGAGTGGTATTCGAAACTATTTAATTCTTGAAGCCAAAGACAATTAAAATTCAGTCATATCATATGAGTAAAAAGAAAATTAACAGAAAGAATTTTTTAAAAAAATCAGCTTTGGGTGCCATCGCGGGTATGAGTATAATGTCTTGCCAAACAGAATCTAAAGTCCATGAAGGACCAGCCATCGTTTCACAAAAGAAATACAAATGGAAAATGGTTACAACTTGGCCACCAAATTTTCCTGTCTTAGGTGAAGCATGCAACTATTTTGCGCAGTGGGTTGAAGAGATGACGGGAGGTCAAATTACGATCAACGTTTACGGTGGTGGAGAATTAATTCCTGCTTTAGAATGCTTTGAAGCGGTATCTGGAGGAGCGGCTGAAATTGGTAGTGGAGCCTCTTATTATTGGGCAGGTAGATCACCAGCGACGCAATTTTTCACCACAGTGCCTTTTGGGATGAATGCTCAACAAATGAATTCTTGGTTGTATTGCGGTGGAGGACAGGAACTTTGGAACGAACTCTATGCTGGCTATAACTTAGTACCTTTTCCGGCTGGAAATACAGGAGTACAAATGGCGGGTTGGTTTAATCGCGAAATAAATGCTATAGAAGACTTTAAAGGCCTCAAAATGAGAATGCCAGGGCTAGGTGGCAAGGTCCTCGAAAAAGCAGGTGGTACTGCTGTATTAAGTGCAGGTAGTGAGATCTATACTAATCTTGAACGTGGAGTAATAGACGCTACCGAATGGATTGGACCTTATCATGATTACAAAATGGGCTTTCATAAAATAGCTAAATACTATTACGCTCCAGGATGGCACGAAACAGGAAGTACTTTGGAAGTATTCTTTAACAAAAGAGTATTTGATGGTTTGGAACCTAGACTAAAATCAATTTTAGAAACCGCGGCTTATCGTATGAATGCTTGGACCCTAGCAGAATTTGAAGCTAGAAACAATGAATATCTTCAAAAATTAGTCAAAGAAGAAAATGTGGAATTACGTCAATTTCCAAGCGAGGTCCTCGAAAAATTAAAAGAGTTCACCAATGAAATGTTAGAAGATATAACCGCAAAAGATTCATCTTCAGCCAAAGTGTATAAATCCTATGACGCATTTAGAAAAAACATAAAGCAATGGTCCAGCCATAGTGAAAAACCTTACCACAATTTATTGTAGTAGATCAGAAAAATGTGCTTATCAAAAAATTGAATTCAAGCTAGCCACACTTGTTCTATTTTCTGGCGCAATCAACGCGTTTCATAAAAACGCTGCCTGATCACGCAGTTCGCGCGTTTGATTTAAAAGCAAGCCACGCTTAAACAAATAAGGTCTCCTTTCTTTAAAGGAAACCTTATTATAACTAGGAATTATAAGAATTTAATATCTGAGAAAACTAAATATTAAACTTACATCTTTGATTCTCTGGATTACGACAATGACGCCATATCTCTGATGAGAATACTTTTTCTTTTGAAATATATTTGATTTGATTTCTTCAGATCATTCAATACAGAAGTAACTGTTTGTCTTGAAGTACCTGTGAAATTAGCGATATCTTGTTGTGTAAGACTATGCTTTAATAGCATCTCATATCCTACTTGCTTACCGAAATTTTTAGCATTTTCCTTGATAAACTCGATGATACGCGTTCTAGCGTCTTGAAGCACTAAAGATTCTAGTCTCTTTTCTGCAATCCTGATTTTCTTGCCTAGTAAATCAATCACTTTTAGGTTTAAATCAAAATTTCTACGCATTATAGATTTGAAGTCAGCAACTTTAATCTCTATATATTTAACTTCATCCATTGCCTTAGCAAAGTTTCCTCGTTCATCTTCTCCTAATATAGCTTGCTCACCGAACAATGCTCTTGGATGAAGGATAGATTTGATGACTTCTTTATCATCTTCTGAATGAATACCAAATTTGATAGTACCTTGTATGAGGAAGTATATATATTCACTTTTATCACCTTGATAGAATACGAATCTATGCTTAGACACAGTACGAATTCGACTCATCTCTGCTAGATCTCTCATCTCTACATCAGATAGCACACTAAAGAGGTCAAATTCCTTCAAGTTATTTAGTATCTGTTCGTTCACAGTAGTAAGGGTTTGCATTATAGATATATTTTATATTGTTGTATTACACTCTATAGACACGCACTTACTAATGTAACCCCTATTGCAAAAGTCAAATTTGTAGAGAAAAATAACAGTGTTTTGCCAATACTAAACAATTAATATATAAGCAACTGTATTACAGTATATTATAACGCAAAAAATATAAATATGAAAAGAAAAAAATGAAAAAGATATTTAGAAAATAACTCGAAACACACTAAAGTCAATAAGAAACACGTTAGCTGATCGCTTCGTAAAGTGAGATATTCAGTCAGAAAAATATAATGAATCAAAGAGGTATTGACTGAAAAATACTAAACTACTTCACCTAGAGAGTAATTGGGTAATAAGAATTGGATACCCTGAAAGTATTCGTTTAAATGGATGATGAAAGGATATGTGTCTAGAAAAGATATTATTGTACAAGTACAGAATCCATAGAAGTGGTGTAACCACCGAAGTAACCTAAACCATTCACAATATTAGAATAGCTTATAGGTGCTTCCACAATACCATCTTGTTGACTATCCAGTTTATTACTTAAATAGCGCTCATAATAGTAATACGATTCCGTTACTGATCTCACTTCGAAATAGACTCTTGTGAATGCCTCATTCTCGTAGTCAATCACTTCTTCGGTATGTAACAAGATATTCAAAGCGTTAGACCCAACATCTTCTCCTTGAAAATCTACAAAGAATCCAGGCCCATTATGATTTTGCTCTAAATATAGATTATGATTATTGTAAGTTTCGAGATCTAAGTAATCAATTCTCCCAGTAAAAACCTCTTCCTCTTCACCATCAGTATTTTCAACCAATATAGTTTCCTTTCGGAAAGGAATTACATGAAAGAAGTTACCAGTAGTAGAAACTTTTTTGAGTGATATTTCCGATTCTATCAATGTAGATCCGTCATCTTCTACTTCTTTAATTGCCTCCATCTCTGAAAGAATCGTTCTTGAAGGAACAGACATGTTTGATTGGATTGGCTCGAAAATTTCAGAATCTTCTTTAAAAGCTTCTAGTTTATAAGGGAGTCCAGGACTTGGTAACTCAACAGAATTCGTGTAACAATTGCAATCTTTTTCATAGAACAATTCAAAAGCCGCATCTTGGTTAGCTTTTCTAATCTTCACCGTAATATCTTCAGGATGTCCAATAGCATCAATATCATCAAAACCTGTAGATGTAGTAATCCTGGCGCTGAAACCTTTGGTATCGCTGATGTCACTTTCAAATACAAGCTTAGCATCAACTTCTTCGTTAGGAATAGGAATACTGTCTACACATGATTGTAGTGAGATAGTAATGAGTGCACATGCGAGTATGTAAAATTGCTTCTTCAAGTTATATCAGTTCAGATTCCAAATATAAGACGATTATTTGGATATAAGTCACTTTGAAAGTGACAATTTTCTTACAACTCACTGATTATCAGAAGGACAAGCTATAACTAATAGCAGGGAAGACTGGTAATATGGTAAACCTCACTAACTCAAATTTGTTAGAATCGTTTCTATTGCGTTGAATATCAATGTAAAACGGATTTCTTTTATCTAATATGTTATAGGCACCAATAGAAATCTTCTGTCTACCCCATTTATACTTATTGTAAAAATTAAATCCAATATCCAACCTTTGATAAGAAGGAAGTATTTCATTATTCTTCTCATCGTATTCTATTAAAATCTCGCCATTAGGTCCTACTACTACATCGCCAGAAGGAGTTGTAATTCTGCTTCCTGAAGACATATGATAATTAAGTGTAAACTCGGCATCCGCGGTAAGTCTATGCCGCAATGATAATTTCAAATTGTGATCTAGACTAAATTTATGAGCATATTCTCGACCGTTATTAAGTTGATTAAATTGTCTCAATGACTTGGTGTAAGTGTAATTAGCTCTCCATGTAGTCTTACCCGCTACTTTATCCAAAAAGAACTCTACTCCATAAGCACTTCCATTTCCCAATGGAATCCTATTTTCCCAATCTTCTTGTTCATCAATAACAATAGGTGACCCTTCATTAAAGGCAGATAAATCATCAAACGATTTATAAAAGGCTTCCCCTCCGATATGATATCCAGCATCCTTACTATGATAAGCGGCCGTAGTAGAGTATATCCAACTGGATTGAGGTCGTAATCTGTCTGTACTGGGCAACCAAATTTCAGCAGGAAGTCCAATTCCATTATTAGAAATCAAGTGTAAATACTGATTCATTTTGCTGGCACTGGCTTTAAAATACATAGATTCTCCTCGGATCATTAATGCAGCCCTTGGTTGCCAATTGAGATATGAATTATTATCAGAAGTAATATAACTTGTATGTACTCCCAAATTCAACATGAAGCCGTAACCAAAAGATATTTGATCTTCTAAGTATCCATAAAACTCATTCCCCATGAGATTAGGACTTTGAATCTGCGAAACTACATCTGATTGAACCAATGGCTCGTTAATAGATATTGGATTCGAAACTTCATTCACATTGACTAAGCCTGGATTATAAGTATGTTGTATAATTCCTCCTCCAAACTTAAAAAAGTGGGATGGAGAGTATATATAATCTAGATCTATCTTAGCTCCTCGATCAGTTATACTAGATAAATAATAACTCGCTTTATAGTTGAAGTTGATGTTTACGCCATTTTCATCTAGTTGAAAGCGATCATAATCGTAACTAGAAAAGTCATAATCACTAACGTATACGGCTAACTTAGAAAAGAGTTTCTTTCCTAATTGAGAATTAAGACGTATCGTCGCTAATCTATTAGCCCAATTAAAATTGCTTTCTGTTCGCTCTTTAAGATTACCGTCTTGTCGGATCCGATCTACTTCATTTTCAAAATCATCCTTACCATTATAAGCACTTACTAAAAGGCGATGCTTTTTACCTAAGTTGAAGTTCAACTTACCATTTAAGTCGTAGAAATAATAATTACTAAATCCTACATCGTCATTTCCATTAGAGCGATAATTGTAACTTGTAATACTTTTAATCCATCTATCTACAAACGTTCTTCTCGCAGAAAAAAGATAAGAACTACCTGTTTTACCGATAGGGCCTTCAATACTAGCTTTCATTGCAATAGCGCTAATCGAAACGGCTCCTTCCATTTTTTTGACACTCCCCTCTCTAGTCCTGACATCCAATATAGATGATAATCTTCCACCATATCGAGCAGGAAATCCACCCTTTATTAGAGTAGCACTTTTGATTACATTGCTATTGAAGATTGAAAATATACCTAAGGCGTGTCCTGCATTATATACGGGTACACCATCGAATAGCACCAAGTTTTGATCTGCCGATCCTCCTCTAACATTTAAACCACCGAAACCATCCGCTCCGGAAGAAACTCCTGGCAAAATATTGGCTAATCGAACGACATCCGCTTCACCACCCAATGATGTCATGGATTGCAGTTCATCATAATTCATTCTACTTTCAGTACTAGTATTCTGATCAGCTTCCACTTCATCAGCGTCCAAAATAACAATCTCATTCAACTGAACATCAGGAGACATATCTATGATTACCGTACTATCTTTCTTTAATCGAAAATCTACAGCTCTTTGTTTATATCCCAAATATGAAAAGTAAACTCTTTGATCACCTTTGGGAAGGGTAAAACTAAAATAGCCGTATTCATTGGATTCTGTTCCTTGGGTTTTATCCAGTAGATATATATTAGAATATACGAGCCGTTCCCCTGAAACCGAATCTTGGATATAACCATTAATGGTGATCAACTCTTCCACTTCTTCGAGATCATCTCTAACGATTACCAATTGGTTACCAACAATCTTATAACGATAGCCGTATTCCGATAATATCACAGTTAATAAGCTACCCAACTCTTCGTTAGTAGCTTGTATCGTAACTTTCTTTCTTTTAGGAAGTCGCTTCGCAGAATAGATTATATTGACTTTAGAGCGATTGGTGAGTTCATCTAGGACAGTGGTAAGAGGTTTATTAGCACAAGTATAGCTTACTATTACCTCATCAGGTAATGTTTGCGATACTGCAATAGTGGTAAAAAATACCATTATTACAAGGCTGGCTATTATTCTCTTCATTGAATTTGACAATTCTTAATATTCCTAGTCTTGAAATTTACCAAAACCGTACCATAAAGTTAGTGCATTCTAATTGTTCATTGCGTGATTTGTCCACTGAGGGATAGATTCATTATAATGCTTCTATCCAATTCCCCTCGTTCGCTGACCATTGGACAAAAAAAAATCTACCAAACTCAATGAATTTAGTAGATTTTTATTACTCGTTAAAAGTCAAAAATTACTTTCGACATCTTATTCTTGATAGTTTAATTTCGTTTTCTGATTTCTTCACGATTTTCATGTCGTAAGTCAATTCGAGTATATCTAATACATCTTGAAGTGGCGTATTCGCCAAGCTTTTAGAAGTAAAAGGACACTTAGCTAAATCCAAACCTCCTTTATATGTAAATTTCAAATTAAAGTGATTTTCTAAATCCGCGAAGACCTTAGATAATGGTGCATCTTTAAATGATAAATCCTCATTAGTCCAATCAAATGCCTCATTGATATCCACTACAGATTCATTTAGACTTCCCTTATTGGTAGCTTCTAATTGCTGACCCTTAGTGATAATCTTAGTTTCTGCATCTGCTTTAACTTCTACTTTTCCTGATTTTACAGCTACTAAAGGAGTATCATCATTAGCATCTATGGTAAAAGAAGTACCTAAAACCTGAACGTCTACTTGATTCGCATCGATTATGAAAGGCTTACTTTCATCTCTTGCAATATCGAAAAATGCCTTACCCTCTAAAGCCACTTGTCTTTGGTTCTCACCAAATGCCTTATCGATAGTAAGCGTACTATTTCTATCTAGCCATATATTACTACCGTCAGATAATTGTACAAACTGTACACTATTGCCAGCTGTATACGATTCGCTGCCATTTATACTTTGGAACACAAAAGTAGCTGCTAGAACAAACACCATAGCTGCTGCTATTCTCATAGCCCATTGTATAGGTTTTAACCTTACAACCTTTGCAGTGGATACTTCTTCTTGCTTAGCAGATTCTTGACGAATTCTACTTAATTGATCTTCTATTGCCCTAGAAACATTAATCTCAAGCTTAGGAGGAGTATAGTTAGAGGTGAGTTTCCATATCTCTACAGTATCATGGTAGGTAGCGAGGTTATCCTCGTTATCATTTTTCCATTGATCCAGAAATACGGCATCAGTGTCTGGCAGTTCGCCTACCAGCTCCTTATGTATCATTGATATGTAATCAAAATCTTTCATCTACTTTTCATCTTATTAGGAATGTTTTGGAGTCTTATCTTATCGTATAGACACTAAATAATCGTGGTACCCCTATCTCCTTATATATTTTTTCTAAAAAATCTTTTTTTCTTTAAATATCGTCCAGAATACATTAGCTAATTATAGTTACTGTAATCTTCTAAATGTGGACTTACTCTAGCTTTCAGCAATTTTAATGCCTTCGAAATATGATTTTCCACTGTTTTAATAGATATCCCCAAAGATTCAGCTATTTCTGCATATTTCATCTCTTCAAACCTACTCATTGCGAAAACTGCGCGACATTTCTCAGGAAGAAGATCGATACTATCGTTAATTAATTGCTGTAAATCGTCTATTTCGAGCTTCTTGACAGAATTGATTTCATTAGACTTCAATTGGATAGCGGCATCCTCTCCTTCAAAGTTCATCTTCTTAGCTCTAATATAATTGAGTGCCCTATTCGTGACTGCCCTTCTCAAATAAGCGCCTACCGAGGTTCTGAACTCTAAACGCTCTCTTTTTTTCCAAATTTCGAAAAACACCTCTTGAACTAGATCTTCCGCAGTACTTTGATCTGGGACCATCCGATAAACACTTTTCACTAAATATTCGTAATATTCTGAATATAGCTCTGCCAAGCAAGCATCCGGATTTGCTCGCATAAAATCTGCTACTTCACTGGGAGACCTTGACATTCAAAGCTTTTAAATATGTAAAAAAAAATAAATATATCAATTTTAAGCCTAATACCATAATTGATATTGCCGCACACATATAAAGGCTATCAAGCATCAATAGTTCGCGGCAATCTAAACATAATTTATATCTTTCCATGATCAAACTATTGTGAATGTAGAATTTACAACCAAATCGAACAAAATTAAAATTGAATACTATGAAAATTCATTACACTATACTGCTATTAAGTGCCTTATTCATAACCTCCTGCAAATCAGATTCTACTAAATCTAACACCCCAAAATCAAGCAAATACACCTTAACGCCATTTACGACTTCTCAAGATTATTCTGATGCTCAGTTACAAAATATGACCTACAATGAAGGCGTATTTAATTTTACAGTCGGCGGAGAAGGCTATGAGCTTGGACAACAAACTCCAGATAAAGACAGCAAAATGTGTGCTAACTCTAGCAAAGGACAACATATTCACTTAATAATTGATAACGAACCTTATGCGGCTAAGTATACCTCTTCATTTGAGTATGATGTAGCAGATGGAGAGCATTATTTGCTTGCATTCTTATCAAGATCTTATCATGAGAGTATAAAGACTCGGAAAGCAGCCATACATGCTAAAGTGCAGGTGGAAGACAAAAAACTCACTCAAATAGATGGTATTTCTGAGGCTATGGTAATGTATAGTCGTCCAAAAGGGACTTATGTGGGAAAAAAGGATACTGAAAAAGTGATGTTAGATTTCTACTTAATTAACGCAGATCTTAAAAATGGATATGGCCTGACAGCAAACATTAATGGAGAGATTCACAATATAGATACATGGCAACCATATTATATTGAGGGCCTTCCTATGGGTGAAAACACAGTAGAATTAACCCTCTTGGACGCCCAAGGAAAAGCTATAAATTCCCCTTACAATCCTGTCAAAAGGACGTTTACATTGAAGGATGACGAAATTCCGGGTGGGAAATAGTGAATAATAACTCCGTATAATTAGACGATCGATGAATGTATTGATGGTCAAGAATACACTTGGAAAATATATTGTAAAAAATTACTTCTTCGAAACCTTTTTAGATCAAAAGGAATTAATATTTTTGCAGCCGCGAAAAGGCTTCGCGAAAGATTAAAAATGGTGGTTGTAGCTCAGTTGGTTAGAGCGCCGGTTTGTGGTTCCGGAGGCCGTGGGTTCGAATCCCATCTTCCACCCAAAATATAGTATATAAATACTACTCAAGTAGAGCGCAAACGCAGATGCGCTCTACTTTTCTAAGAATTTCCGCACCATACTTGCGAACATTGTTTTTCACCAAATTGTGGCACAGAACTGGCACAGTTTTAAATTGAATACAATGTCATTGCAATACATCCCAGCACGTCTCGTTCGTGGACATAGATGGTACATAGAGTTTACGCAGACAAATCCTATTACTAATGAAGCCAAACGAGAACGCCCTACATTCGGACTCAATAGAATAAAAGATTTAGTAGAACGAGAAAAACTTGCTGCCTATAAGGTGGCAGAGCTCAATGACAAATTACTTCCTGCCGGATACCCATATTCGAAAACGACGAAATATGCTTCAATTCATGATGCATTCGAATTAGCATACAAAGCCAAGCAGAGCAAAAAGAAAGCGACCAATGATAGTTACCGTAGCTTACACAAACTACTTATGAAGTTTGTTAGCGATGAGAAAATTGGAGATTTAGCTATTCGTTCGTTTAATAGAACACAAGCATACCAATTCATGGATATGGTGCAAAAGCGAAAAGTGTCTGGAGTCACTTACAATAAATACAAGACTTACTGCACAATAATATTCAATGAACTAATACGCAGAGAGTATGTAAGTGAAAATCCTTTCTTTAAAATTCCAAACATGAGAGAAGAGAAGAAAGCGAGACAGCCTTTTTCTATGTATGAAAAGCGTATGATATTGGAAAGAGCAGAAGAAATAGAACCACAGCTAGTCTTGCCAATATATCTGATATACTATTGCTTTATCAGGCCTAAAGAACTCAGAAACTTAAAAATAGGAGATCTCAATCTCAAGGAAGGAATCATTACAGTTCGATCGAACATAAGCAAAAATGGTGATACGGAGCATGTAACTATACCCAGGCACTTGATTCCTTTATTATATAATCATATTAAAAATCACTCTTATAACAAATATGTATTTGGTCAAAAGTTGATGCCCACGATGAAAGGCATATCAAAAAACTTGCTTAACCGAAGACATAGAATCGTACTTGATAGTCTTAAGGCTGAAATGGAGACCAATGACAAATCAATATATAGTTGGAAAGATACTGGAGCATCAGATATGCTCAAGCGTGGTGTTGATGTTATGCAACTTATGAAGCAGTTGCGCCATAAGGATCTTAATACAACTCAAAGATATCTCACTGGTTTTGGAATAATCAATGAAAGGATCAGTAACATTGGAAACATTATCACAGAAATATAGTCCCTTCGCAACCCTTTAATGAAATGACTTTACTATTCAATTCTTTTTTATCGAGTCCACTTTTCCAAGTGGTAAAATGATCCATATTCTTATATAGATAATTATACACCCTCTTTATCGAAGTATAATAGTCTTGCTCTACTCTATCCACTAGTGTTTGAATTGCTTCATTATTATTCTTAGAGAATACTCCTATCCGACTATTTTCCATACCATCAACGCTACTCATTACTATCAAACCATCTTTATCCATGTAAACATTGAGATGAGGAAGAGCCAAGGCAATGGTTTTCTCTGCTAATGCAGCTTGACAAAGCTCAATCAATTTCTGGTCAATCTTATCTTCCGATTCCAAACTTTCAGCCAATTGGTCACTACAAATCTGATCATAAAGATCTTTCTCTGCTTTCTTGATATCTGGAATCATAGCTAGATAAGCCTTAAAATTATCAACCTGCACATGAGCGGCGAATTCATCTTTTCCTCTAAAAAAATCTGTGGAAGATTTCTTGTAGTACTTACTAGATTTAAAGTCACTTATTTCCTCATCATCTATATTATCCACTAACAAATTAAGCGCCCTATCCAATGCCTTATCTGCATTCACTATCGCATTCCATCTAGCCTTATCAAATGACCAAAGAGTAGAAGGTGCTGCATTGTTAGGCATATTCTGATGTACTCCTGTTCCCGACATTATTAGATTGACAAATGGCATAGCATCAAAAATAGTATAGTATGCTGCAGCAGATTTCAATTCATCGAGAACCTCTATTAATATACCATCCTTCGCTTGTAGAATTTTATCATAGAATTTCATTCCCAAATATGGTATAAGATAACTCTTAGTCGCAGTTCTAAGATATGGCTCAATAATAGGCCATTCTGTATTAGCTGAGAGTGTTGAGAAATATTTACCGAACTCAGTATTACTTACTTTATGATCTTCGCTGGTGTCAATTATATTAAAGAGTAGTTCCATGATTACTATTTTGACACAATATGAAGTAAGAAAATAGAGAAAATAAGGACAGTAAATATGGATACCTATTTAACACTGATTACCAGCAAGTTAGCGGTAAAAAAGTAACCTTTTATATCGAATGTGTGTCACTGACCCCATGACCGCGGTTTACATTTTTGTTAATTAACGCAGTCTCGAAAAGACCGTTATATGCTAAGGGAAATAAAAAACAAAATTTTGAAATGAACTACGCTACACCAGCTCGACGACCACGGCTGCGATAGACAATTAGACCAAGTCGATGGCCAAACTTTTGTAGGAGATAATAATCAGCATTATCAGTGAAGTGAGTTGCATGCGCTTGGTTGGCTGATCTATTCTTTTCATCTAGCTTACTCTTTCTTCCGTCATGTTTAGTCTTGGCTAGATTATGAGAGATGATTGGATCTCGACAAGTATCCACATTGAATCTAACTTTTGGAAGATCTGGATTAGTCTCTGCATAGAATTCATTAATAATCTCTCGTCTTGTCATCGTATCACCTGCAGGCTCAGTAACACAGAGATCACAACTCCAACCTAATGAATTAAATATCCGAATCACTCTATCATAGAGACTTTCACCCTCGGCCCGCTCATCCTTTCCATGGTATTCTCCATAGATATTTACATGCTTAGTTTTATTGTCTGCATAAGCGACGCAGAACTTTCTGACAAGTTTATCAACGTTTTCGTTATTTAATGCATCTGTGCTAAAACTGTTTGTCATGTAAACCATATTCAAGAGTTCTTCCCAGACTGTAAGACAATTAAAATAACCACCAAAATCAAAACAGATATCTATTGGTCCATTTTTCTTTATAGATTTTATGCCTTCAACAGCAATGCCTCTTTCTGTTTCCTTGTATAAGTATTGAGGCCTATAAGTGTGGTGAGTGTCATCAAAGGAATAATAGTACGGGTCAATGGACTTAGTAAACCTTTGATTTTCACACTCTACGAGATAATCAAGATAATTCATACTATCTTTCATTCGCCTAAATGCTTTCTCTCCAATGACAGCAATATTATCTTCAGTCCGACTTTCCATCCAAAAGACCTCATCAGGATTGGACTTAGCTTTCTCCTCAAGTTTATAAAGCCAATCTCCTTTTCCCATCCAAGGTACACTGAAGTATAATCGAAGCTGTTGATGTCTATGTGTTTTGTACCTCCCTTCGTTACCTCTGATACTAGGTAATAATATCCTACTGTAATCTTGCTCCTTAACATTGTAGGCTTCATCAAGTCCACCTCCATCATAAGATCCACCTCGTGCAAGATCCGGACGATCCATACTCAATAACTCAATAGTATAACCATTGAAAAAAGTTATGACATTCATATACTTCTTAGGTGGTTGACGACAAGTCTCCCAATTGCTCGGTGGCCTGCGACCTATTACATAGTGACCGTTTTGCTGTCCAGGTATATGTTCTTTTAAGCCATGAGCCTCCCAGATTTTGATCACGGCAGGTAATGTCTTAGTTAGCATTTGAGCAAAGGTGCTAGATGAAAAGAATGTCTTCGCTCTTGGCATATTTACAAAACAGTCATATTGACAAAAACCTTCGATGCTCGACTTACCTGTTCCTCTCCCACCCATCCATGCAATGGTAGCTTGAATTGCTTGTAAGAATATCTGTTGCTTCTTATTAAGATAGATCCTTTTACTCTTCCTCGCCATAATCATATTCTGCATCCTCTGCTTCCAATAAAGAGCTAGGATCATTAGTATAAACTGGCTGAAACAATTCTAATTGAGTGATATCGAAATCATTGACATCTTCATGATCCATTTTAGAAACCTTGATCATTACTTTCATAAATTTCTCAGCTAGTTCAGGATTATTCAGCTTGAGTGCTCGTTCCATTTGGAATGCAGCTTTATCGTAGAGTAAAATCCGCTGTGTTTCTTTATTGATCTTACGAATCCGAGCATATAGATCTTCAGCATCTCTTACGATGGTCATAGCTTGACTTTTACTTATGGACTCTACATCCATTATAAGTTTTACTGCATTCATATGTACCATAGTGTGCTCTGAAAGTATTGTAAATCCTCGTGTAAGTTGACGATGATAAATTTCTTCCGAAGGAGTCAAGGCAAACTTTCCAGGTTGTAAGATGTGCATGTAGATCCGTTCGACTCTACTAGATTTGCGATACTGATTCTGATCAAATAATCTTAGTTCTACACTCATATCTAGACGTTATTATCTATTTCATTTGCCTTGATTCTAGCGGTCTCGACTACGATCGCTTTCTTGAGATAAGTCTTATGAATATTAAGCTCAGCAAGTCGAGCTTCTTTGATGGCAATTACATCTTGATGACCTGAAGCGTGTAACCTTCTAAGATCTGTTCTTGTCCTACTGATCATTACATTGATACTTGCTCGCTTATCTAACATTGATGGCAGATCTAATGGAATTGGATATTTTCCTTCATCCACAAAATTGGGCAATTCTTGATGCTTTTTGTAGAAGTCCTGATTCTCTGAAATTTCTTGCATCTTTTTCTGACATTTCTCAATCTGAAGGGATACCGATTTGCGCTCTGCATCAGATCTGCAAATGTGAAACTCATTGCTCAGTTGATTTCTCTTATTGAATTGATTCTTCCACATCAGCTCCATATGCTTTAGAGTTATATCGGCATGAGTCGGCAGATCTTCTTCTGGATCCAATGGCGGAGGAAGACTATCTATAATCTTCTGCAGCATAATTGACTTACGAAGTGATGGCTCTCCTGACAGTCTTTCCAACTTCGGATGATCTGGTACCAAGTGTATCAGATAGGTCAATTTTGCTTTATAATCATCTCTATTTACCATCGACCTGAGTAGTTTGACCTGACTTGTTTTCATCAAGCTTTGTTAGGATTACATCTTCGAAGGTAAATTTGACGTCGTCGCTCGATCTTAAGCCTCGCTCATTTATGGCTATTTCTATAGTCTTAAGTAGCCTTCTTCTGGGGATAAATGTAGCGGTGGCTATGTAGTAAGCATATGCGTTACGATGTTCGTTTCCACTTGTTGTTGCTTTGCCTACTTGCATTACATTTGCCAACAAAGGAGGAATGTTGTTTGCAGTTACGATTGCGGCAGTGGTTATTCCTGCGAGCTTAATTAAATCTTCTCCTCTTGGCTTGTTTTCAATGACCTTAATGGTGATTTCTTCGTATTCTTTACTATGCTTATTAAAGACTCGCTGTGAATGAATTAAGCCTCCAGTCTTTTCGATTCCTCCCATATTTTCCTTGAAATCTTTGATAAATTGACGCTTGGCTTCATCTTCATCGGAGTAACACTTGTCGACTTCTTCCTCACCAATTTTCTTAGCTGCTGCTAATGCTTCTAAGTCCATAAAATAGCCTTCTGGATAAGTAATGTGATACCTGATGTGGTATGAATTAGTAAGGTCATACTTGTGAAATTCTCCTATACCACTACTTACATCGATCCAGTCCTGACCACCCCAGTAAGGTGGATGAAAATAATAGCCATCGTGCAATGTAGGATTACCGATATAGACGATTGATTTTGCATAAAGTCTTGCATTTTCTCCTGTTTCGAATGCTGGAATAATTTCTACTTTTTCGAATTCTCCCGTGTCATCACTCTTTCCGCTTTGACTTTTCCAGTCGGCACAATACACAAAGTGTCTGATTTCGCCATTCACCTTTACGCATACACGCATATATTTCGCTCGTATACATCTTATCGATTTAATATTTCCCAATCTTCTTTTGGTAGGATGTTCTCGCTCTCTAATAATCTCTAAAAAAAAACCACCGTGCATGTAGTAATCAGTAGCTGCAGGCATAAATATGCAATCCAAACAATCCATTGTATCTAGCCACTCACGTAGTTTAGGATCGAGCTTCTGTAGCTTAATTTTCTTCTCTCCATCAACATACTCTTCAGTATACTGCACCAATCCTTGTCCTGCCAGCATCTCCGCTCTACGCTCAATAATATTAGCGACCAAGTGATTTTTCATAATCAGAGCCTCTCTCCGCTGAGGCAATAGATTATCGCCACCCCATTTTTTTATTTCTGTGACTTTAGAATTTCTGGGTGGACGAGCCATACGCTCTACTTTGCCAATATCTGGAATGGCACTAGCTGTAAACTCGTAGACCTCTTTACCGTATTCTTCAAAATATACATTATTACTTATACGCTCCATGGGATTAATGCTTTACTTTTTCTCCATCAATTTCGATGATGTGACTTATGTATGGTGTTACGGGCTTCCCCTCTAGATCTAACAATGGCAATGTAGATCGATGCTTATGCAAGGCTTTTTTGACATTTCTGCGGCTTGCATTCTTAGGCGGTTTGATAGTGGCTCCGTAGAGTACAAATAGCCTTTTTCGAGATCCTCGTTTAGGTCCTCTGCCACGTACAAAGACTATCTCTATAGGATCACCTATATTTGTCTTAATCTTATGAATACCTTGTGATATACTGATCATTAGTACAAAGAAGCCAGTCATTAATTAACTGTAATAGGACACAAATAGTAAGCATGCTAATCGTTATCACTGGAAACATCGCATCTGGAAAATCGACCTTGGCTAAGGAGATCAAAAAAGCGACTGGATTTCAGTTACTATCTATAGATGATTACAGAAAGAGGCATAATCGCTCCAATTGCGATATTGGAGAATCTCAAGCATGGTATCATCTTATAAAGCACATTAAAAAAGGTGGAAATCTGATATTAGAATTAACGGGTACTGGCCAACATTACGAAAAGTGTCTATTGCATTACTCTGGCCATAAGATTGTGATTATGATGCCTACCGATGCTGAAACTTGCAAAAAGAACCACCTAAGAAGGATGAAGCGAGGGTACAACATGCCACCAATGCCGTTTGAAAATTCTATTGTGGAAC
>CALBEE010000041.1 GCA_937927575.1 uncultured Saprospiraceae bacterium
TCGGCCCAGTATGGAGCTAATGAACTTCCTTTTGTTCCAAGTCCACTAAAGAGATAAATAGAAGGGTTTTGAGTCGATCTACCTAGCAAAGGCTTTCGGCCCTTCACGCTAGGTCTAATTCCAGCTATATGCCTGACGATCTGATAGTCAGTCTTCAGCACCTTTGAAAGCTGCTCCTTCAATCTTTCTTTACCTTCGGCAGAAGGGTTTGCATCAGTAAAGGTTTTATCATATCCAGATCCTACCCAGTAGAGATCATCTTCGAAAGGGCAAATAAATATACCATGCTTTACTATGTCTTGAATAGAGTAATCAGGTATTCTTACCAATAGGACTTCTCCTTTATTAGGTTGGAAAGGAAGATTAGGGAAAAAGGGATTATCTATAGATTGCAAGCCATCAGCAAAAATCAAATTGCTGACTTCAAGATCATCGTAGTACATCATTCGCGATTCAATTCTCATTTTTTTCGATGAAAACTTAGCATTTAATAATGCTTCTTCTTCAATCAACCAATTTCTATAATCTGATATTAACGATCGTAAACTTACTCTGGCCCCTTTTATTACTGCGATACTTTCTATATTTCTGTAGTATCTTCGCAGCTCATCATCATCAAAATTATTAATAATATACTTTGTATAACCGTCATCTAATAATCTACTTGACCATTTATTTTCTTCAAATATGCTTCCGAGTACTCTTATAATATTGTGCTTATGATAATATTTAGCTCCTAACAAATCCTCCAATGCCTTATATGTAAATTCTGCTGAAGGTATTAGATCATCCACTTTCCAAGATTTTACATATGATCTTCCTGTTATAGGGTTAATGATACCTGCGGCTTTCATACTACTGGAAGTTCGATGTCCATCATCGATAACCTTTACGCTATACCCTTTTTGCATCAACTTATAGGATAGTATCGTCCCAGCAATTCCTTGACCTACAACGAGACAATCTACACTTCTATCCATAATCTATAAGTTTTCTAATTCTAATTTTTTCTTCTTGCTAAATGCATTCACCACTAAATCATAAGAATGATCTATAAGCTCTAAAATGAATTTATCTTCTAAATCTCCTTCAATCACGACTGTATTCCAATGTTTTTTACTCATATGATAACCGCCTATAATATCTTCGTATTCATCACGAAGTTCTAAAGCATATTCCGGATCGCACTTGAGATTAATTTGCATCGGAATACGGTCCAAGCCTGCCAATGCGAACATCTTATCTAATACCTTAAACACCAAAGTACTTTCATCAAAAGGGAAACTTTCACTAGTTCCTTTTTTAGAAAGACAATACTCCCTTACATATTCAATATTCATATTACTATTTTTCTTCGAAGTAGCCGGTCTTTCTATTTTTCTGTACACCATCCCAATTATAATATCTTCCATTCATAGCAACATATACTCCAGGTGCTAAAACTTGGACAAATGCCAATGCACTACCTAAATTAAAGAATCCATCAGAAGAAGTACCGAAAGCATAGGGAATCATAGCCCCTGTCAATACTATAGTCTTATTTTCAATATTCGCCTTCGCTAAAGTTTCAGCAGTAGCCACTATCCTATCTGTGCCGTGAGTAATAATGATTTTATTAGTTTTAGTCCTTCGGCAATTGTGTATGATGATGTCTTTGTCTTCTTCGGTCATTTCCAAACTATCAACCATCATCAGTGTTCGTACATCGATATCTAAGGTACAACGTCCTCTCTCAAACATTTCATTTAAATGAGTATCCTTAAAATACAACTCACCAGTAATATAGTTATACATCTTATCGAAAGTACCACCAGTGACAAACACTTGAATTTCATCTCTCATAGGATTCATTGTTCTTTGAAAAAAAAATCTGCTGTGAAATTAAATAAATCCATCATATTAAATCTATCTAAATTGCAATTCTGTATGTTTGTTATACGATATGATGATATCATTAATTTGAGCGTCATTCAGTAATAATTTTGCTATCTGTATATATTAAAACCAAAATCATATGAACGTTTCGCACATGCTTTCTGATAGAGTCAAGTCAATGGAAGAGTCTGCAACTATCAAAATGTCAGCCAAAGCAAGAGAGTTAAAAACTAAATTTGATGATGTAATCAGTCTTAGTCTAGGAGAGCCTGATTTTGGCACTCCTCAACATATTGTCGACGCTGCTAAAAAAGCATTAGAAGATGGTTACACTAAATATACTCCAGTACCTGGTCTTGTAGAGTTTCGAGAGGCTATTCAAGCCAAATTTAAAAGAGATAATAATCTTGACTATAGCCTACAGGAAATCATCGTAAGCAATGGTGCTAAACAATCTATATCAAACATTTGTCAGGCCATTATTGAAGATGGAGATGAAGTCATAATATTTACACCCTATTGGGTTAGCTATAGTGATATCGTTAAGCTAGCAGGAGGAACGGTTATTCCAGTTAAAGCTGGAATAGATCAAGATTTCAAGGTGACCGCAAAACAACTAGAAGAAGCGATAACACCCAGAACAAAGGCAATTTTATTTTCTTCTCCTTGTAATCCTACAGGATCAGTATTTACTCAGCAAGAATTAGAAGCCTTAGCAGATGTGATCGCTGCTCATAAAAACATCTTAGTCATATCAGATGAAATATATGAATTCATCAATTTTGGCGAAAAGCATTATAGTGTTGGAGCTATTGAAAAATTGCAGGGAAGAGTGGCTACTGTCAATGGAATGGCTAAAGGTTTTTCAATGACAGGATGGAGATTAGGATATATGTGTGGACCTGAGTGGCTTGTTAAAGCTTGTAGCAAATTACAAGGACAAGTGACCAGTGGCGCAAATGCTTTTGGTCAAAAAGCGGCATCAGAGGCGCTTTTGGCAGATTTAAGTCCGACGCACCAAATGAAAGAGGCATTCGCTAAAAGAAGAGAATTAGTAATTGAGCTATTCTCAGAGATAGAGGGCATTCAATGCAATCATCCTAAAGGTGCATTTTATGTTTTTCCTGATATCAGTTCATACTTTGGCAAATCTGATGGTCATATTACTATTGATAATAGTGAAGATTTCTGTGAAGCCATTTTAGAAAATACGCATGTAGCTTTGGTTCCTGGTGTAGCCTTTGGAGATGACAATTGCTTTAGATTATCATACGCAGCATCAGAAGACGATTTAAGAGAAGCAATTAGTCGAATCAAGTCTTACTTATCTAAATTTAAATAGGAACACTGAGTACAATCTAATTCTTTTCTGTTTTCTTCTCTTTGATAAATGCCTTTTTGCATCTATCAATATCTTGAAGTAAACTAAAGAATCGATTGAGATCTCTCGTCATTAACCTTTTATTATCCTTAGTAAGGTAATCGGCATTATCTATTAATTCTAACATTTCTTGTTTTTTACTCAAGAAGTAAAGAGCTGTAGTGACAATTTCTTCTAAAGTAACTTCTTTACCTCTAAAGTAAGGCTGTCGTACATTATCAATAGGAAGGTTGCTAGCCGGAGCTGCGTAATCTTGATCTACAATGCCAGAATAATCAAAATCATAAGGTACCGGCCGAGGTTGTTGTGCTCCTTCTGGAAAGATAACTTCTAAGTTGTGTTTATTGTATATCGCAAAATCATTATTGATAATCATATATTGAAAAAACTGCATTCTCAAATATGCTTCTCTATCCATGGCTTGATCGTTGACCACACCATCTTTTATCAATTTAGCACCAGTTCTACTTTCATAATCTTCATCATCCTCAATAATAAATCCAGTTACATCATATTTCTTTTTACCTCCATCTGCTAAGATGAAATTTACTAATCTTGTATTAAATCCAAAAGTATCAATTGACTTATACAATTGATACACTAAGTATTCTTTATATAAACCTTGTTGGTACTCTTCTCCAGAATCGCAAGGAAGAACCACTTTCAATTTATCATGATTAGTAAATCCTAAATAATTCAATGTCTTTTTAGGGAAATCTATCTTCAACGGAGGGAGATGGCAGACTTTCTTTCTCATATTCCCTCTTGCACGAATCTTTACATCCCAAGTTCGGTTAAATTCATTATCATGAATGGCTGTTAATGTTGATTTCTGATATTCCTCTTCTAATTTATTCTTAATCAAATGACCGATATCTGTATCTAACATTATGGTTAGTTCTCCCTCTTCAAAATCATGGATATAACTGAATGGACTTCTATTTTCATCCTTAGCATCTAATTCCGTTATCCTTCCACTAAGTGTTCCTCGATGTAGTAATTCATCCTCATAAACCAGTATCTCTCCAGTCTTACCAAACTTAATACTACTATCAATGAGAATTATTCTTCCGTCATGAACCGATACTATCCTCGGCATAGATGTATGTCCTACCACTATTCTTTCTAGATTTAGTGCATCTAATATCTTATTAGCTTGAGCTAAATCGAATCCTTCCGGATTGGCATATCCTCTATACCAAAGCGGTCCGTTTTCAAAATATAGCATAGACAATAAGTCGTCGTCCTTTTCACTCCAATCATCACTTACCAATACTTCTTTTTTAAAAGTATTATTTAATTTTCTCAAAGAATTTTCTTTGTCTAGCACACTCTGAGAGTAACCGCCATGAACAAACCCAATACCATTAATTACTGTGGAAATGTTTTTAGTCCTTAACCATCTCCCCAAAACAGTTTTTTCATCATAAAGCTTAGGGTATTCTATCCCAAAAACACCTTGAGTATATCTATATTTTGGGTGAACATATCTCACATCACCGTGCATGACCATTAGCTCATGATTACCTAATAATACATGAACTTTGCCTCCAGCCTTTTCCGCTTGCTTTTCAAGATTAAATAAAAACCAAAGCGATTCTGTCACCTTATCTCCCCTATCAAATACATCGCCTACTATTACTAAATGACCATCGCCATAGATCCAATGACCTTCTTTGTCAACCACATGATGCGCTCTAATCAATGCTTCAAACAGATCATGTTGCCCATGTATGTCACTAATAGCAACAAACTTAGATACATCTTCATATCTATCAAATACATCTTCTTCGAAGGAAAGAGCCCCTATATCAACCTTTGGTAAATTAGGTCTATCAAATACAAATTCATCCTTTATTCGAACTACCGTATCTCTTTTTTGGCCTTTTTCGATCCACATTATTCTTGCAGATTCTCCATTGGTTCCTATATAAGGACCGTCATTATAGGTATTTCTTCCTCTTTGAGCATGAAGGCTTATACACTGCGCAAATAGCAGTGTAAGAAGAAAAGCACTTAATAGATTAGGCTTTAATATGTGTAAATTAAAATTCAAATTTTAAAGATTTTCTGATACGTAAATGTAGTAAATAACTCATCGACATATCCATTAATATCATTTATTCAAATGGAGTTCCATTAGTTTTGAATAAGTATCTTGCAGTTCTAATTATGTCAAGTTGAAATATCTATTTTATACCATACTCGTTTTACTACTTTTTGCTTTCTACTATCTATTCGTAAGGATACCAATCATAGCTGGATACACGGCTAAATGTGCCTGCACACAATATTTTCATAATGAAAGAAATTTAGAAAGTATCGCTAAAGAAGATTTCAATCTTTCCGCTTTACAATTGGCATCATTAAATGCTGATGATGCGAATAAGACGATTACATCTTCTGTTCTTGGACTAAGAAGTCGTACAGCTGTATATAAAGACGGCCTAGGTTGCCAACTTCTTCAAGGTGAAGATAATTATAAGATAAAAATAGTGCCACCAACTATTCAATTATCCGATACGCTCAATTGGCCATATGGTAATGTACAACCTGATCGCATTCCTGATAATGTAGATACCCATAAATTGACTAAGGTAGTTGAATTTGCTTTTGATGAGAATAAAGAAATGACTCAACAGAAAACTAGGTCACTCTTAGTAGTTTACAAAGACAGTATAATACTAGATGTGAATCATTCAGGATTCGATTCGGACACACCGCAGTTAGGATGGTCAATGACAAAAAGTTGGATGAATACTTTAGTCGGAATGCGTATACTAGATCAAAAAATGTCACTAAGTGATACTCTTTTATTTGATCATTGGACGGATGACAGATCAAAGATATCAATGGATCATTTATTGACCATGACTACTGGCATTGATTGGGAAGAAGAGTATGCCACCGTGGCGGATGCTACAGAAATGTTATATATGTCGGAAGATATAGTCTCCGTCGCTAGTGATAATCCATTGAAATATTCTCCAGGAAATCATTGGTACTATTCTTCAGGTACATCCAATATGATTTCTGGATTATTACGACATAGCTTTAATGACATAGACCAATATTTGCAGTATCCCTACGAAGCGTTTTTTAGTAAATTAGGTATGAATAATAGTTTCATGGAAATTGATGAGGCGGGTAACTATATTGGATCTTCTTATGGCTATGCTAGCACACGCGATTGGGCCAAGTTTGGATTACTTTATTTGCATGATGGTATATGGAAAGGTGAAAGGTTACTTCCTGAAGGTTGGGTGCAGTATAGTACCACGGAAGTACCGAGCAGCAAGGGAAAATATGGAGCTCACTTCTGGTTAAATAAACGAGGTGTAGCATTTCCAGATGCTCCATATGACACTTATTCTGCCAATGGTTATAATGGCCAAAAAACAATCATCATTCCAAGTAAAGATTTGGTGATTGTTAGATTAGGTTTAAATTCAGAATTTGACTTCAATAGATTAATTAAAGAAATTATAGATGCAATTGATTTTCAGTAAGATTACATTTTTGCTATTAATTATTTATGCTATCCTATTCGCTTCTTGTAGTAGAAAATTGAATAGTAATACAGAAAATGAGACTACTCTACCTTTCAATATTAATTGTCAAAAAATTAAACATATTGTTGGAGAAGGAATTGATTCTCAGGTAGGAACAATAATTTGCGATGGATATGAATTACAGTATGACTATGGAAGGTATAGCAATGCAAAGCCCCTTAGTCTTCATGAGTCATTCTCAAAGCAATTTTATGCATTTCATTACAGTAAATTTTTCGAATCCATATATGTCGAAGAAAAAGTAAGAGAAATACTTCGAGATTCAATTAGCATTCTTAATGTTAGTCATAAACGGTATGATGAGAAATACATTGTCGACTGTAAACCATGCATAGCCACTGCTAAACTTCTTTTCACTGAAAACGAATTTCTCTACGCCTTTAATCCTAATGAAGAAATATTAAAGAATGAGAGTAGATACAATTTTAGTATCGAGGATTTAGACAAAGCTTATTACAAAAAGATGTACACTTCTAAACAAGGAAATGTGCATGGAGTGTATTTTGCTCCCAATGGTAATACCGTCAAATCTAGATTAAAAAACAAATTGTCTTTGACTATTGATACTACTATGAGTAATACACTTAGGGAAATTTTAAGGAGCATCGAATTAAAATAAAAAAGGAGCATGAAATTAGATTCATGCCCCTCTGATTTCAATTTTAAAATTAGAAATCTTTATTGGATAAATACTTTTTGAGTTCGTACTCCCGTAATTGATTGTAATCTTAAATAGTAAATTCCGCTATCCCAATTAGACGTATTTACAAGTAGATTATATTTTCCCTGATCTTTTGCAACAGAAATATTTTCTACCAATTGACCAATGGTATTATATACATTAATGCTCAGCGCGTCAGTCACATTATATTCAAAACTAACATGGAAAAAATCCTGCGCAGGATTCGGAGCAACTGATAATTCTAAAATTTCATCCGATAGATCATTAATTCCAACTGTTGAAAGACCAGTGTCTCCTGCTATTATTCCAGGATCTCCTTGATTCACCTCTTCACCATACGCTATACCTTTTATGATTAACGTCTCAGAATCTGCATCGATTTCAACTTGCATCCATCCATTCTGAACCTTAGTTCCTTTCATTAGTAAGAACCCCAAGTACACATCTTTTTCGGCTTCAAATCCCTCTGCATATCCTTCAGTATTGTGATAAGCAGATCCTCTACCATCATCAATGTAATCATAGAAGTTTGCGCTATTCACTTGAATTTCATCACCCTCTTCAAATACTAATAGTTTGTATGCTCCATAATCATGTACATCAGAAGCACCAGGACTACTGATACAGCCTACGGCAAAAACGGCAGAAAGGCCTAATTCATTTTCCTCTTGATTCACATATAGATCTACGATTCCATCTCCATCGATATCCAATTCTTGTTGTGCATTCATTGGAATCACCCAGCCATCACCATAATTTGTATAAGTTATTTCAGCATTCATGTAAAAACTACATAATAATGCAAGGCACATTGTAAAAGTCTTTTTCATAATAAGGTATTATTAAGTTTACGAATTAAATGATTATACCTTAATATATCCATTAATGGGATAAATGGCTGCCTGACTTTAGAATAATTTTAAATAATTAACATTTCTAAGTGATTTTCGTGGCTTAACGTGGCAATTATGGAATATAATTTGAAAAAAAGTGACTACTGAATCATCAATAGTCACTTTTATTCTCTCAAATAGAATACATCTAATATTTAGTCGGTGAGTGTTTTTATTAGCATCCCTCTGGTTACTTGTTCACCAAGTTCCATCCCATTTAATAAACTAAGGTCATTCATATCAGCAGATTTGGCATTAAAAGATTCTAGGGCTTGACGCAATGTAGAATTTTGCTTAACCGTAACGATTTTCAATGTTCTTGCTTGTCTATTTAGCTTTTCTGGGTCAGTCAGTTGATTAAAGCTCTTCATTGTATTTCTAAATGTATTGAAGTACTTATTGAAGTTGGCCGTCTCTGCAATTCCATTAAACTGATATACATTATTGTTATACTTTATGAAGTATGTCATGATTTTCAAGCCAGGCTGACCTGCTTGTTGGTTGGCAGCTTGACTAGTAATTAAAGCATATGCCTCTAATCCATTGACAGTAGTATTGGATTGCTCAACCAGACTTAGGTTATTGTCGGTCACAAATTTATTTGCGATTTGTCTAAGATCTCCATTAGCCGCTAAAGTCATGCTCAGCATTGCGTCATTAGCTTGTGGTGCCATCTGCACTGCAGACGGTAGATTCTGAGTTTGCCAGCCACTAGGAACTGGAAATTGGAATTTTAGATCTGGATGATAAAAAATATTGTTTTCGAAAAATCCAGCCCTAGGATCTTCACCATACTTTATTCCATCAATTAATCTTAAATATGAATCTCTGTTTACTTTAAAAGTAGTCAAGTCACTTTCACTTTGTCTTGTAGCTGCATATATATGTACTTTTTGTTCTCTGTCCGCTGGATTGGGATGGGTAGACAAAAAGTCTGGAATAGATTGCCCACTTTGCTGTCTCATCTTATCTAAGGTTCCAAAGAAGTTTGCCATCTCATTGGCATCATAACCTACCTCGGTCGAATACTCGGCACCTAGCTTATCAGATTGACTCTCATCGTCTCTACCAAACTTTAAGAAAAGTAGCCCCATTCCTTGATTGATAGGTGATGCATAATTTCTAAAACTTTCAGAAGCTATCATACCACCGATAAATAAAACCTGACCTAATTGCGCCTTAGTTTGCTGTTTTGCTGAATGCCTAGCCGTGATATGTCCTATTTCGTGACCCAGCACCCCAGCGAATTCTGCCTCGTTATTAAAATGAGCCAGAATACCACGGGTAAAGTAAACATAGCCACCAGGAACCGCAAAAGCATTGATTACAGGAGAATCCAATACCTTAAATTCGTAATCGAGATCTGGTCTATGTGAGATTGCAGCCATCTCCTTGCCCTTTTCTTGAATAAACGCTTGTATCTTATCGTCCTGATATAGACCATATGCAGCCACTATCTGCGGATCTGACTGTTGCCCAAGTGCTATTTCTTGACTTTCGCTCATTAGCATGATTTCACGCTTACCGGTAACAGGATTTCTAGAGCACGAACCCAGAACAATAATAAATGAAAAGAATAGAATAATATTGGGGTTAATCAATCTATCGATAAATGTCATAGTATAAATTTTAAATTCATTGCTACTAAGACTGTCATAGTAGCTAATAAGTTCAAAATTAATCTTAAAATCGATATTTCTCGTTTTTCTTAAGAAGACAATAACAAACAATAATCATCATTAATATTGAAGATTATATTGTATCCTTGTATCATTGATGGATGAAAGAAGGAATCACTAATATCAATCTGTCAAAACAAGCAATGACAAAGTTTATACCTTCCATATTCACATCGATCAATTTAATTTGCGGTTTTATAGCGCTTATTACCGGAGATCATTATTTGGGCTCCATACTTTTATTGTTTGCGGTAGGTTTTGATGTCATGGATGGACTCGCCGCACGTGTACTTAACGC
>CALBEE010000042.1 GCA_937927575.1 uncultured Saprospiraceae bacterium
AAGGCCATGAAACTCAGAGATAACATACCAAACAAGATTACTCCGGACAGGATAAGAGAGAGTATTGTGCAAATCTTTCCGATCACGGTAATACCCTTTGTTCCGTCTATTGGGTACCTCTACTCATTTTTGACTAATATGGGTTACTCTTATGAATCAGCTAATATAGAAGACCAAAGTAACGGAAAAACAGGTTCAAGCATCAGTAGTCAAACTTTTTCATTTGAACATTTGTTTATAAGTGATGACCTGAAAATGAAAGTCCAAATAAGACCAGGTTCTATTACGTTTAATTGTATTGAAGAGTATTTGGGATGGACTGACTATAGTCGTAGAATTAATGAACTTATGAAAGTTCTTTACGATAATAAAATAGTAACAAATGTACATCGAATAGGTGTTCGTTACATTAGCGAATTTCCTGACGCTGATCTATTTAGTAAACTCGAATTCGATTATCAATGTCCTCCTTTTTCAGATACTGATAATATAAGAAGATTTACAATAGAGAAAAGACATGAGGAGAGTAGAATCATTTTAAATCTATTACAAGAAAAAGCTGAAGAATCAGAATTGCCAGCAAGAATAGATTTAGATGTTATTAATGAAGGATTAAAACTTGAATCATACGATGCTTTCTTTTCTAAACTCGAAGAAACACATGACTTAGAAAAACGTTTCTTCTTTAGCACTTTGACAGAGGACTTTGTTAATTCGTTGAATCCAGAATATTAAAATCAAAAATTATGCTCGCTTTAGATTTACCTCCGATGGCAGCCAAGCATTCTCTAACAATGCGTGCTCCTGTACAAGACCCTGAAAAGATTTTGAAATGTAAGGCATTATTACATTTGCAACCCGCTACCTCTTTCGTTAAACCTAATAGGAATCTTACTAAAATAGTAAATCAACTAAGCGATAAAATTCTTAAAGATTGTCTAAGCCTAGAAAAAAGATTCGCAATAAGTGAATTAGAATTACTTGTTAAAAATCTAGTGAAGGTGATAACTTCTTACCATCACTTACAACCAGAACACTTAGGCGCAGAATACACTAATGACGACTCTATTTTATTCTATGTGAGCAAAGAGGATATAGATGTCCAAACAGAAGTGTTTCTTGATTTTGAAGAAAACTCAGTATTTACAGTTAATAATGTATTTCAAAACGATGAACTAATACTTAACTACAGTACCGAAGGAGTCGAAAAATCTATAGAAAAGATATCTAACCTTATACCAAAATCACAGTTAGACTATTTCAACATAGTTGAATATCACAGGTAACATATGGAGTATCCTGATGAATTGATGCCAAAGGTTGGAATGCCTCATGTAACTGATGATCTATCAAAATATTCGCTAATAAGGAAATCAAATTCTGTAGTGGAGTTTGATGAGTCTACTCATAGAATTAAAGATGGTTGTATGCATGAGGTTCATGACAAACAATACTTAGAATGGTCATGCAATCTATATGCAAACTATTCCATAGATAATTTAGACATTGAAATCTTAGAAAGAAAGTTCAATAGCTATTGGGATTATGCAACAGCAATTGAGCCTCCTACACACCCAAATCAATTTGACAGATCAAGTGATACAAATCATTACTTTATCCCAATATCTAAAGTAGAAAAAATAAAAATCCCTTACGACAAAGCTTCTAACTCTTACCACACTCAAGCATTTGTTCATCATTGCCCCACACTCTGCAATTATTGGCACTTTGAAATCAGATGGAGAGATGCTGATGGTAACCCAATACCAAGAGGAAAATCAGGCGCATGGGTAAAACAAATACGTGGATCGATAAAAGCAATGATTAGGCAGCATGTAAAACCAATTGCTGATAAAACTATTTATAAATTGGGAGAAGAAGAGTAATATATTTAACAACTAAGTGACACTTTGACAATCGCTTTCTAAAGTGATTTAGCGCTTTATAGCAAATGCATCTTAGACAATATTACTCTCCTAAGCTTAAGAAGGTTTTGAATTTCAGTTGTATTAAATTGAATATTATTGAATTGAGAATTTATTACTTGATTAAATCGAATCAAAATATTCTTAGAAACCTTATAAATTGGAATATTTCTTAGAAAAGTAAGGGTAATGTAACTTTGCGTACTTCCAGATAAATTACTATTAATATAATTTCTTATATAATTTGAAGTCATATAAAGGAAAATATATCTAGCTAATTGAGGTGCTAATGAGGTTTTGAACAGCCCAACATTTTTGATGGCAAAGTCAATATCAGAGTATTGTACAAAACAAAAACTACCAACCGTTCCAATCATACTAATCAGAATATCATTTTCATGAACTTCACTCCTTCTATTTATCTGACGATAATCCATTTCAGATATTAAATATGTACTACTAAAATCAATTGAGAATCGATTAAGGTGGGTTGAAGTTACAAGAGGATGTCCTTTCCTTTGAGGTCTCGGAGAATCATGCGTACCATCTTTGACTGGAATTATTTCGGATATCATCTTCACTTCCCATCCCACAGGCACATCCTTCCCCAACTCCTCATTCCAAACCATCTTACCACCACTAGACTTATAAGGATTCCCTTCTTCATCTGGAAATTCAAAATCTACAAACCAATGCTTATAGATCGTCTGAGCGGTTTCTTCTAGCTTAGCATTAAGTTGCTCCAAGATGCTGATGCGACGAGTGATGACATTGTATTCATCTACGATTGCCTGTTGTTTTGCTGGAGAAGGAACTGGAAGTTCTACTTCACATAATTCATCCCAATCAAATGTTTCTCTTGTACTTCCATGACTCATATATCTAGCATATCTATCAAACTCTGGTCTGCGAAACCACATCATGAGATACTCTGGAAGCAATTCTTTTTCATTTATCACTTCGAATACTTTGTACGACTGCGAAATAATAGCATTATCAAACTCATATAATATAGCAACAGATATCTTATCGCCATTTCTAGAAGTAACAGGACCATAAGCGAATTGCCTTCTCTTTACTACCTTATATTTGGACATGTCAGTACCTATCGTATTGGCTATTGAGGGTATCAATACTTTACGGATACTCACGCCAAGTAATCTATCCACCTTCAAATCAGAATTTCGGATATTGATTTCTTGTATAAAATCGCCTAAACGCTTATAGTTTGATTTCATAACCCAGTTCTTTGAATACCTTCAATAAATCTTTCTTCGACTTTTTTTCTTCTTTGAGCAGATCACTGATCTCAGACTGCAGTGATGCCATCTTAGTACCAAAGTCTATTTGCTCATCTCTATTAATGAATTCTATATACTTACTCGGTACGAGGGAATAATCCTTAGAAGCAATGTCCTCTGTAGTCGCGCTATAACTATACTCTGGCTTGTCAGCATAGACTCCATTCATCTCTTGCCACTGATGATACGTTGATATAATTTCTTCTACTTGATCATCACTAAACTGGATATACTTCTTTTCGAAAGGAACACCTATCTGTCTCAGATCCATGAAGAGTACTTCATCTTTTCGATCTCTATATTTTCTAGATACGTTTCCTATTTTTCTAGTTTGCTTTCCTTTATTCTTATTTATAATCCAAAGTGTCACACTAATATCCGTAGTATAAAACATATTACGAGGTAATATGATAATCGCTTCTACCAGATTGTTTTCGATCAATTTCTTTCGGATCTTGTACTCTTCTCCACCACCAGATAATGCACCATTGGCTAAGATAAATCCAGCTACACCTTGGTCAGAAAGTTTGCTTACCATATTGAGTATCCATCCGTAGTTGGCATTACTCGTACTAGGTACGTCGTAACCTTTCCATCTGGCATCGTCCGTGAGTTCGTTCGCCGCCCTCCAGTCTTTCTGGTTAAATGGTGGATTGGCCATGATATAATCCGCCTTAAGATCTGGATGCTGATCCCTACCAAATGTATCTGCCGCTACCGCGCCTAGATTAGCAGATATTCCTCTGATGGCAAGATTCATCTTCGCTAGCTTGTAAGTAGTAGACGTATACTCTTGACCGTATATAGAGACGTCTTTTTTATCCCCTTGGTGACTCTCTATAAACTTGAGCGACTGTACGAACATACCTCCAGATCCACAGCAGGGATCATAGATCTTTCCTTTGTAAGGCTCTATGAGTGCAGCGATGAGATTGACAATACTCTTAGGTGTGTAGAATTCTCCTTTACCCTTCCCTTCTTTGAGGGCAAACTTGGCTAAGAAGTACTCGTAGATACGCCCTACGATATCTTCGGACACGTCTTTCTGGGTATCTATATTATTGATTGTATCTAGCAAGGCAGACAACTTACTCACATCCATATTGAGCCTAGAGAAATAGTTGTTGGGTAAGGCTCCAGCCAGTGCTTTATTATTCTTCTCTATCGTATATAGGGCAGTATCTATTTTGATCGAGATATCATCCTGTTTGGCCTGCTCCATGATGTAAGACCATCTAGATTCTTCTGGCAGATAGAATACATTTTTCATAGTATAGAAAGCCACCTGTTCTAAAAATTTTTCTTTGCCTTCTAATCTTAATTCTTCTCTCCTTGCCTCAAATTTATCACTAGCGAATTTTAAGAAAATGAGCGCAAGTACTACGTGTTTGTATTCTGATGACTCTACTGTACCTCTGAGTTTATTGGCGGAGTCCCATAGGGTTTCTTCCATTGACTTCTCTGTCTTCTTCTTTGCTTTTGCCATATTGCGCTTGTCGTTTGTATCGATTTACTAATTATCTCACAAGTATAATTATACTTATCTCTGTTTTCAATCGCTAGTAGCGAGAAAGGTAATGCTAATAGAGCGAATTGAGTAATATTCATTCATACCATTATCCACTCCACACCAATGAATACTCACTTATTTTAATATATTTGATACCATCTTTCAAATCAGCACACTCATGCGATTTTCTTATTCATTCGTTTTATTATTTCTTTCGCTTCAATCTTTTGCAACTACATATACTGTAAGTGATAATGCAGCATTAGACAATACTATCGATCTCGTAGTGCCTGGAGATACTATAGAGATAGAAGATGGGATATGGACGGATGCAGATATACTCTTTGATGCCAATGGTACCGCTAGCGATCCTATCGTATTAAAGGCTAAAAATCCAGGTGAGGTGATCTTAAATGGGATCATCAAATTTCGGATCTCTGGAGATTATCTTATTGTAAGTGGTTTGATATTCGAAGATTGTACAGCAGAAGATAGTAACCTCATTGCTTTTAGAAGATCTTCTTCTGACTTGGCGAACCATTCGCGATTGACAGATTGTATCATAAGAAATTGTAATCCAGCCAATACCACTACGGATTATAAATGGGTCGGAGTCTATGGAACCTATAACGAAGTAGATCATTGCGAATTTGAAAATAAAAATCATGAAGGTCCTACATTAGTCGTTTGGTCTAATGCTGATGAAGCACACCATCATATACATCATAATTATTTTGCACCGAGTCCAGAAGGAGACGGAAATGGCTGGGAGACGATTCGAATCGGTACCAGTAGTTGGGCGCAGTATGATGGCTATACTACTGTCGAACATAATTATTTTTATCAGCGAGATGGAGAGATAGAAATCATCTCTGGAAAATCTAGCCACTGTACTTATCGATATAATATTTTCAAAGAGTGTAAAGGCGGCCTCACCCTTCGGCACGGAACGAACTGCACGGTCGATGGCAATATATTTTTTGGAAATAACAAGTCTGGATCCTATGGCGTACGAACCATCGATAGAGACCATACCGTAATCAACAATTATTTCGAAGGACTCAGTGGAGCATCTAGTGAACTAAGGTATCCCATATGTCTGATGGGCGGAGAAGTAAATCCTGCGGCGAATGGCTATCAACCTAATATTGGAAATAATTTTTCGTACAACACCATAGTCAATTGTACGAAAGGCATCATGGTCGGAGCTGAAGATGATTGGCCTGTAGCACCTGACGATTGTACCTTTGCCAATAATGTAGTAAGCATTACGAATGCCCCACCCGTAGTTCATAATAATGCCCCTACCAATTCCACCTATATCGGCAACTATTTTTATCGATCAGATGGTGATGTGACAGTTCCCAGTTCTGGATATCTAGACATAGATCCTGAGCTCACTATTCCTGCTAACGACAGTCTGTATCGGCCACTTTCTACGAGTCCATTAGTAGGTGCTGCAGTAACAGGATATGGCGAAGAAGTCCATGATTTCGAATTGCATAATCGACCAACAAATCCCACTGTCGGTTGCGACGAAATTTCATCAGATCCTGCTATAGACAGAGGCATTTACGGACCGACTTGGCTTGTGATGGAAGATGAAAACGCTCAATTTTCAGTTTTGATGGAAGCTGAAAACGCAGTGTATGGCGCCCAATGGTCATTAGAAAATGATACTTTGGCTTGCGGAGTGGAATATCTCCTTCCCCCTAATATGTCTTCCACTGCGGCTCCTCCTACTGATCCAGAAGATTTGGTCACCTTCTCATTTTCATTGAATACAGCTGGCACTTACAAAGTATATGCAAGGGCATCAACTTCAGATGGAAGTGACGATTCTTTTTGGGTAAGAGCTAACAGCGGCAGTTGGATCAGAGGGATACCATCAATGGTCCTGATTATCCAGAAGGCTACCATTGGTCACAAGTCGGAGAATGGACCACCGGAGATCCTACAGCAATGCCAGTAACTTTTGAATTATTACAGGGCGCTAATACTATTGACTTTGCATGGAGAGAAAGCGAAGCGCGGTTAGATAAAATATTTGTCACCAATGAAGATTTATCTGTTCGTAATGTAGTAAGAAATAATTCGATAGATGATCCTTACTCGCTGAGATATGCTCTGGATAATGCTTGTCCGTCTGATACTATTACTTTCGCAGATAGCACCAACACTTTGATTTTTCCTGTAGATGAAAATACGTTAGAAATTAATTTTCCGCTCACCATTATGGGTAATGGAATTGAACAAACGACTATTGACGGATTGAATCTTCATCCACTCTTCATCAACCATTCTTACCAATTTACTTTGAAAGATCTTAAACTATCCAATGGCTTTTCTATAAGCAATGGTGGTGCAATTTTGAATAACGGAACGCTTCATTTATCCGGAGTTACTTTCGAAAATAATTATGAGGGTACGATACCCAAAGCATTTACCAATAATGGTATCATTTATATCGATGAATATGGAGAGGTTTATATTATTGAGTAATTCTGTCGGATAGTGGGCGACAAGAATGTACCCGTGAATAATCATACTTACTCATACCCTTTAGACTTATTACCCACTAAGCTGATACTGTTTCAAAATGATAGTACATCTTTAAAATTAAAAAAAGCAGCTAGAAAGAATGGACATCTTCCCAACTGCTTTTTACTAACCGTTTTTCTTAGCTATTTTAAATTAAATGCCAATTCCAGTCCCTGCTCAATAAAATCCAGAAATGTATCATCATGACCTCCACTCCCTTCTATTACGGTAGCATTTTTTGAGACTAGAAACTGTACTTCCTCATCCGTGAGTCTTCCCACAATTTGATCAATAGCGCCATATATATAAGTTACATTCGACAAGCTTTCTTCATCAGCCAATAACTCAGTATATCTCTTCATCCCAAGTGCAGCAGATATCTTACCTATATTTCTATCCACCACTCCGAGAGCTGGTTCTGGATCTAATACAGGTGCAACTCCATCCATAAAATATCCAAATTTCCCATCGACCAAGCCTTGCCACATCACATCATTCATATCTAATCGACCTATCATTATTAGATATGCATCTGCTACATCGATTCCCTTAGTCGCAATTAATTCTTGAACTACAAAGGCGCCAAATGAAGCTCCGAAAACATGAACTGTCCTACCCTGATCTTTGAAAAATTTTATCACTTTATAAAGTGTTTCTATACTTTCTGCATTAAAATCAATCGCTTGCTCTAATGTTAAATCATTTACGGTTACAATGCTAGGATCTAATGATTGCGATTGGTGAACATTCACTACTAAAAGATCAGCTGTATCTACACTTTCAAAGATAAAATCTACTTCCGATGTACTAAGCGTTATATCAGGGCCACTTTGCGCATTAATTACCACCACTGAAGCTTTTTCGTTGCCTTTAAAATATACTAAATCCTTTATTTCTTGTGACAGTTCTGTTATAATTACTGCTGGCTCCTTTTCCTCCTTAGAACAAGAAGTTAATAAAATAGAAAAACCAATTATTAGCATTACAGCTAACTTAAAACTAAGTCTTGTATACTTTTTCATTTTCAATAAAATTTCTTTCATGAGTTATATATTTGAATTTAAATTTCTAATCTCCTTTCATTAGCGAACAGGGGAAACTACCTCATTGAAAAATGTGAAGAAAAGAGACCAGAAAATTGGTGTTGCAATATTTCAATTAAGCCTTTATGAAAAAATCAATTGGCTTTAATTAGCTTTTGTGAATAAGAATTGTCAGCATCAAATATTTTGAGAATATAGAAGCCTTTAGGAAATTGATCAAATCCATTTACTTGCAATACTTCTTGGTTCTCATTGCGTATTTCTTGAGCGTAAATGATATTTCCTAATTCATTATATATTTCGATCTGCACTGATTGATCAAAAGTAGCCGGAAGCTTTATACATAAAATATCATTAACTGGATTAGGATAATCATCCACTTCTGATACGACAACTACATCATCTGCACTTGTAACCAAAGACTCTTTATAAGCACAAATAATTTCATCTGTAACTCCAAAGAGACCACCAATCTCTGGATAGCCAACTCCATCATTAGTCATAACCGCGATACTCAAATCATATTCTTCATAATAAGTAAGATTCGCTTGGTATAATATTCTTCCATCATGACCTACCGAATTTACCCCACAATCGGCAAAAGAAGAGAATACTCCAAGACCAAATTTCAGATCTTCATCGCTGAAGTCCGGATGATAATCAAATAATGAATCCATCGAACTTTCACTTAAGAGATTCCCAGAATATAAATCGTATCCCCATTTAGATAAATCATTGGCGGTAGCGACAAATGCACCTGCGGATCCTGCCGAAGAGAACATTCCGTCCAGCCCTATTCCTAGTTCGGTTACATTTTCAATACCCGCACCTTGGTCAAACCATAAATCCGCAATGTCACTTATTTCTGAAGTTAGAGGAGGATAACTAAGAGATGGATATGCCTGTGACACATTAAAGGTTTCAAAGATTTCTTCATAAAAAGGTCTTTCGGAGATCTCAGTGATAATCATGCCTAACAAAAGGTAATTAGTATTAGAATATTCTTGCGCTGTCCCTCTTTCAAAAATGGGATCTAACACGAAGCCTTCAAGAACTTCTTCTGGCGAGTAAGTATAAAATTGATTTTGTTCGGTAAATATGGAATCCCAAAACTGTGGATTATTCGTATAATTATAAATACCACTAGTATGATTGAGTAATTCTTTAATCGTAATGGTTGAGTCTACATATTCGTAACTAGGTAAGTACATTTGTATTGGATCACTTAAAGACAACTTATCTTCTTCCATCATCTTGAGTATGGAAGCAGAGACAAATGTTTTGGTAATACTTCCTAGAGCTAATACAGAAGACGTGGTAAGACTATCGTTGACTGCACTGATACCTATTGCTCCATTCCATACATTTGCTCCTGACCTTACTGATATGCTTAGACCCACAGGATCGATCTCATTATCTAGAAAAATCATTGACTCCTCAAGAAATTCTTCGAATGCTGAATTAAACTGTCCTTGCGAAATTGAGAAAGAAAAAAAGAAAACGAAAATCAAGTGTGTAAATCTATTCATTAATTTATTTTTTGGTTCGTAGGTATATGGTACCCAAGTCACCAAAAGGTTGCCTGATTTTGAAAAGAAATTATTAATACGGAATTCAAAAATTAATTCGATGCAATCGACTAAGAATAAGGAAGATAAACTCAACTTGTTTAATGGTTCAATTGCAGCGGCTCTTTAGGGCAAACTAAGTCAGATTAAAAGTCAAGGATTCACCTCTAAGCTATCAAAGGATTGACTGCGTCCATCCTTTTGGCATCCAAGGTCAAATTGAAAGTCTTACGTACTGCGTACATAACTTTTGTGTTTGATGTCAAATCCGAGCGAAGCGTCTTTGTCGCAGCTATCACAGGATTGACTGCGTCCTTCCTTTTTGCATCCGAAGTCAAAACGTTGGTCCAATGTCTAAGAGTAGTATAAAAAATAAGAGGCTGGTGATAGTGGTTGATTCTATTTTATACATGTTTTCGCACTTTATTCTTACGTTTCATCAAACGTTGTTTCTATGAATAAAAGTACTATAGAAACTAAGAGTTACTAAAACGTATATATTCTAATAATGCCTAATGCCAGCGCGGCACTTACGAAAAGTTAACTATAAAAATAACTAATCTAATGTGCTTTAGAGTTGTAGGTAGCCAATCGGCGCTTGAGAATTGAATTTTACGAAAACATTACGTTGTGCAGCCATAAAATCGTCTTTTCAACTTCCCTTCAGCTTTTCCCCCTTTAAGGATATATCGAAGAGATGATCGATTCTCTTTTGCCTCGTAGCATCCGTCTTCGCCAACTTCAACCATCGCAGGGCAAATCTCTTGCTCGATGGGTTGATAGCATCAAAAAAATCGAATGCAGCTAGTCTAGATTTCAACTTAGATTTCAGATCTTCAGGAATGATCAGAGCATCAACATCATCGTAGAATGACCACGTACCATTAGCCTGTGAGGCATCGATGGATTGTTGACCGGCTGGAGTCATTTTACCTTCTTTGATGAGTTTGGCGACTCGATCTTTGTAGGTTTTAGCCCAGTACTGTTGTTTTCTAGGGCTGATGAGTTGCATAGTTCGCTTACTATCGAGCTTGCGACGGATGCCGTCTATCCATCCAAAGCATAGTATCTCATCGAGAATATCTTCTTTCGATACATACTTCGATGGTGTGGACTTCATGAAGGTCACGAGCCAAACGCTTTCCTTTTGCTTATGGTTTTCTTCTAACCATTTTCGCAATTCATCTTGACTAGAGACATTTACTTTTTCAAAATTTTCTGTTTTGATCATAGCCGTAGGTGTTAGACTTCGGAGATCTTTGAAACCTCCGACGTCTCTTTTATCATTTTTGAAATCTGATCCCAATCTACATTTTGTTCTGAAGTCACTTCTAGATTATTAGAATATATTGTCGCACCCCAACGCTGTATCTTGCCAATCTCTAAATTAGGATTATTAAAGAAGCAAAACTTCGACTTTTTTGATAGATGTACTAGAGAAACGACGAGGTTGCCATCGAGGTGCCACATAGTCTGCCTCCATTTTTTAACGGGTTGTAATTGAGGAAATTCTTTCGCTAAGATTTCTTCAAACTTTTGCTGTAGGTTAATTTGATCTGTCATATTGAATATTTTAGAGCTTTCTAGACGTCGGAGGTCTTGAAGACCTCCGACGTCTTCAACAATGCGAAAGGAACAGTGTAAGTTGTCTTTTAACTCGGACTGACCGAACGATTTAAGTTTTTCTTTTTTAAAAATATCTAATCAATTCTACTTCTAAAAAAGAATCTCTTCTAAATAAATAAACGAATTCCGCCTCATCTACGGTAACAAAAGCCTGACCTGTCGCGGAGAATTTCCAATTACTACCAATACGTTGACTACCTTCTAGTCTAAGTGATGGAGTCATTGAAATAATTAACCGCTTCATCGTTGAGGATATTTTTACTTGCCAAAAATCCCATGGCAATGATGAAAATAGAAATACCTCCCACCAAAGTTTTCGATCTATTGGCGGTCATGTTTTGTTTTAGAAATGTATAATTTTTTTGAGATTAATATTCGTTTAAATAATAAAGGTCTGAAATACAATAATTTGCAGAGCTTATTACCTTAAACCATTGATGGTATGCTCAACAAATTGCTCATAGAGTTGCTTTTCATCTTTTTGTAGATACTTTCCGATTTGTTGCTGCTAGGTTTCGATCAATTGTAGCATTCCTACCACCATACCCCAAAACATAAAAGTGGTTGTAGCACTAGCAAGATCCTTCCGTACAGCTCATTAAAACTCCCCATAGAGCATACTCTACAATCAGACAATTCTCTACATATGCCCTACTTGAGATTACAAGTTATTCACTGCTCCCATAGATAACACCGTAATTGTAATTATCCTATTTTAAAACTTATAATACGAAAGGTCAAAAACACAAAAGACTGTAAATCAGATGATTTACAGTCTTTTGATGCCGGATGAATTATCCTTAGTGATCCCGGCAGGATTCGAACCTGCGACCTGCTGATTAGAAGTCAGCTGCTCTATCCAGCTGAGCTACGGAACCATTTTTCGGTTTCGTGCGAAGTACTCACATTGACTGTGGTGCTGAGCTACGGAACCATTTTTCGGTTTCGTGCGAAGTACTCACGTTGATTGTGGTGCTGAGCTACGGAACCATTTTTCGGTTTCGTGCGAAGTACTCACGTTGATTGTGGTGCTGAGCTACGGAACCATTCTGGATTCACTTAATTTCTTAAGCGGCTGCAAATTTAACGGATTATCGCATAATTGCAAAGAATAAAACTGAAAGATTAAGCAGTATAATTAGAAAGTAGTAAGTAGCTAATAATCAGTTTGATAGATATAATCCAACATACAATATATAGACCCACAAATTTTGTTAACATCAACTAAATTGGCTATTTTAATCGTATTAATCACCAAAACTTTAAATCAACATGGCTTATTTAGAACCAGTAATCGGAGCCGCAGCAGCATTTATGCTCGGTTTTGCATGGTATACTGCATTATTTGGTAAAGCTTGGCAACGTGAAACCGGCATTACAGATGAAGAAGCACAAAATGATATGGCTCGAACCCATATTCTCGCTTTTCTCATGATGGTTGTCCTTTCTTTCGCTCTCAATTTTATCATTAACATGCATACTCCAGAAGAGCAAACATTCACACATGGCGGATTTCACGGCATAATGGCGGCACTTATGTTTGGTGTCCCAGCCCTCACGATCCACTATCTCTATCAGCGAAAGTCACTTAAATTATGGCTTATTGATGCAAGTTATTTAGTGATATTCCTAGCATTATCAGGTGCAGTCATGGCCGCCTTGAAACTTGGTTAGCAGAATTCGCCATCTTAAAAACTCATAATAGTAAAGGGTCGATCATTATATGGTCGACCCTTTTTTGATTGACACTTTCATAATAGTAATAACTCGTATAAAGCTCGAACAAATGATCGTGATTTCCATTTCTATAAAGTACATCGAACATCATGAAAAAAGAACACTTGCCTAGTAAAATTTGTATTGTTTGTGAAAGGCCATTCGTATGGCGAAAAAAATGGGAAAAAGTATGGGATGATGTAAAGTACTGTAGTGAACGCTGCCGACGAAACAAAAAATCTCTTACTCCAAATGGCTAAAAGAAAATACGATACCTTAAGGCTGATCCTGGGTGACCAACTCAATCTAAATCATTCTTGGTTTGACCACACAGAAAAGACTACTGTCTACTTTCTTGCAGAAATGAGACAAGAAACCGATTATACTACCCATCATATTCAAAAAGTAGTTGCCTTTTTTAGTAGTATGCGTAATTTCTCCGAAGCGCTCCGCGCTAAAGGGCACGAAGTTATCTACTTTAAATTAGACGATAAGAATAATACTCAATCCCTAACCAAAAACCTAAGTCATCTTATCAGTACCTATTCAATTAATAAATTTGAATATCAACTTCCTGATGAATATAGACTCGATCAACAATTACAATCTTTTTGTAATGCTCTAAATATAGCTATAGCCTCACAAAGTTTTGATAGCGAACATTTTCTTACGACTAGAGAATTTTTAGGTGAATTTTTTGCTGGAAAAAAGCAATTCGTAATGGAGTACTTCTACAGACAAATGAGAAAGAAGTACAACATCATGATGAATGATATTCAAGAACCTTTAGGTGGGCAATGGAATTTTGATAAATCCAATCGAAAAAAATGGAATAGCAAAGATCCCATACCGCCGATTCAATCTGCTCAAAAAGATGTAAGCCACTTAGTCGAATTACTAAAAGGGCAAGGTGTAAAAACAATAGGAAATATTAATTCCGAAAATTTCCATTGGCCTACTAATTACGAAGAATCGCGAGACGTACTCAATTATTTTTGTGAAAATCTTCTCATCCATTTCGGTGATTACCAAGATGCGATGCATACCGAACAAAGATTTCTTTTTCATAGTCGATTATCATTTGCGATGAATAGTAAAATATTACATCCGCTGGAAGTTGTAAATACAGTTATCGATTATTGGCATTTACATCAAAATGAAATAGATATCTCCCAAGTAGAAGGTTTTGTAAGACAGATTATTGGATGGCGTGAGTACATGCGTGGCATCTATTGGATGCAGATGCCTGAATATGCTAGCCTCAATAAATTAAACAATACCCATCCACTTCCGGACTTCTATTGGACAGGTAAAACAAAGATGAATTGCTTACAAAAATCTATACAGCAAAGCCTTGATGAATCATATGCGCATCATATCCAGCGCTTGATGATCACAGGTAATTTTGCCCTATTAGCACAAGTACATCCAGACTATGTTGATGAATGGTATCTCGGCATTTATATAGATGCGATCGAATGGGTAGAGATCACCAATACTCGAGGCATGAGCCAATGGGCAGATGGCGGAATCGTAGCGACCAAACCCTATGTTTCTAGTGGGAGCTATATCAATAAGATGAGCAATTACTGTAAAGATTGCCATTACAATGTTAAGCACAAAACTGAAGAAGATGCTTGCCCTTTTAACGCCTTGTATTGGAATTTTTTAGATGATAAAAAGCAATACTTTCAACGTAATAATAGAATGTCAATGATGATGCGACTTCTTGATAAAATGGATGGCGAAAAACTAGCAGCACTCAAAACAAGAGCATACGATATCATTGCAAATCCTGATCAATACTAAATGAAGGAAAAAGTAAATATCGTTTGGTTTAAAAGGGATCTAAGACTTATCGATAATGAGGCAATAGCTAATGCTTTACAATCCAAACTAAAAGTATTATTGCTATATATCCTTGAGCCTTCATTACAAAACGACATGCATTATTCAGAGCGTCACTTTAGATTTATAAAACAATCTATTGCTGAAATGAATGGTTTACTGGCAGAGCACGATACTGAAATTTTAACTAGCCATGGAGAAGTTATCGAAACTCTGGAAGGATTAGCAAAACAATTCGAAATTCACACCCTCTATTCTCATCAAGAAACTGGAATCAAGATCACCTTTGATAGAGATAAAAAAGTTGCCGAATATTGTAAGCTACATAAAATTCAATGGATCGAAAATGTAAACAACGGAGTATTTAGAGGCATCCAAAACAGAAAGAAATGGAGACATACTTGGGAGCAATATATGTTACAACCCATTCATTTATTCGAACCTAAGAAAGGTGATTTTTTACCTCTTAGCACAATCGTAAGACTACGATCCATTTTCGATACTTTCAACGTAAATGTATCCGCTCATCCAAGCTTTCAAGTGGGAGGAACATTAGTAGGCATCAGATATTTTCAATCTTTTTTTAAAGATCGCTATCTCAATTACGCTAGACATATTTCTAAACCAGATTTGGGCAGAAAAAGCTGCAGTCGATTATCACCTTATATTGCTTGGGGATGTCTTTCTATTCGACAAGTGTGGCAATACGCCAAAGCCATGAGACAAAAAGGAAAAAGTAAGCGAGACATTGATGGTTTTACTTCTAGGCTAAGATGGCAAGCACATTTCATACAGAAATTCGAAATGGAATGCAGAATGGAATTTGAAAGCATTAATCGAGGTTATCATTCTCTACAAAAACCGCGCAATGAAAAATATATCACTGCGTGGCGAACCGGAATGACAGGCTATCCATTG
Source organism: uncultured Saprospiraceae bacterium (assembly GCA_937927575.1). Classification (GTDB taxonomy): domain Bacteria; phylum Bacteroidota; class Bacteroidia; order Chitinophagales; family Saprospiraceae; genus UBA1994. Next base: position 15,997 of record CALBEE010000042.1, read on the forward strand.
GTAGATGCTTGCATGAGATGTCTGCAAGAAACTGGATATCTCAATTTTAGAATGAGAGCCATGTCCTTATCATTTTTCACACATAATCTATGGCAACCGTGGCAAGCCGCCGCCGAACACTTAGCCAGTGTCTTCCTAGATTTTGAACCCGGAATCCACTTCCCTCAAATACAAATGCAAGCAGGGGAAACGGGTATCAATATGCTTCGTATATATAATCCAACATTAAATGGTGAGAAGCACGACCCTAATGGGAATTTCATCAAACAATGGTGCCCTGAATTAAAAGCGGTGCCAGCAGGCTTTGTACACGAACCCTGGAAAATGACCCTAATGGATCAGAGTTTTTGTGGTGTCATAATCGGTAAAGATTATCCAGCACCTATAGTTAATATGGAGGATACCAGAAAATACGCCAGTGATATACTCTGGGCTTTGAAGGAAGATCCTTTAGTTCTCAAAGAAAGCAGAAGAATATTAGGCATACATACATTGCCCAATAGAAATAACTTTGACTAATAATCGAAAACAGTAATAAGGATATAGCGTTACTATAATATGTCGAAGAAAATATACCAAGGCTTAACGGATAGAGATGTAAATCGCATAGTAGAGATGGCTTGGGAAGATCGTACTACTTTTGACGCTATTGAAGAACAATTTGGACTAAGGGAAGCGGATGTTATCAAATTAATGAAACGAGAGATGAAACTCTCTAGCTGGAAGATGTGGCGTGAAAGAGTTCAAGGTCGTAAAACAAAACATGCGGCCAAGAGAGCATTTGCTGAAGGACGGCACAAGTGCAGTAGACAACGTCAAATAAGCAATAACAAAATAAGTAAACGATAGTCAACCTATACGCCCCTCGTTTGTTTTATAATCAGAACTAAGTATTATCTTTGAGATTATGAGCGCTATTACATTTATTCTAATTATGCTAACTACGGCTTTTTTAATGGAGTTTGTAGCTTTTCTAGCACACAAATATCTCATGCATGGCTTTCTTTGGGGTTGGCATTACGATCATCATAATCCAAACGAAGTTGAAGGCTTTTTCGAAAAGAATGACCTATTCTTTTTAGTATTTGCCATACCTAGTTTTTTCTGCTATCTCTTAGGAACACTTTATTTCCCTGCCCTCTTGGCTATAGGAATTGGTATATCGATTTATGGAATGATTTACTTTCTAATCCATGATGTGTATATACATAGAAGATTTAAATGGTTTCGCCAATTAGATAATAAATATAGCCGAGCCATTTTACGTGCTCATGGTGACCATCATGCTAATACAGAAAAAGAAGCTAGCGAATCTTTTGGTCTATTAATCGTCAATCCAAAATACTTCGGCAAAAGGAAAGATTGGGCTAAAAAGTAGGTTTATATCTTTAGACGGCTTTAGCAAAGCAATCCTATTCAAAGTCTTTTATGTGAACAAAGAATAAATCTTTGCCATCCATAAATAGCTTCTAGACGATCGCATTTCACGTGTAAGATATCAATCAATTTTCTACTACCTACTTTAGCCATAGTTTAAAAAACACTTTATAAGATCGAAAAATCTAAATCTATGATTAATGGGTTATTTTAAGATTTAGAGTTTACAATAACAATAACATTTCCAAATTTCGTGTAAAACTTCAACTAAGTAATGAATCTGACCAATTACGAGAACACATAATTTATTTAGGATAAACAGTCTAATATTTGTTGGTCAATTACTAACTTCAATAAATCAAAAGTGATTCATACCCATTACTAGAGTTGAATCAAAATTTCATTAGTTCTTTTTTAAAACCTAATCTTCAAACCAATTTAATTATACCTAAATTAAACGTGCAAATTAATGAAAGAGGTTATATTCCAGTCATCCAATGCTTTTGAATGGCTGCAAGTATTACATGAGAATATCCCATCGACTATAGAAAACAACAAATTAACCGTCAGTAAAAGCGGTGGTGAAGGTTACATTAAAGCACTGAAAATCCAAGAAGGATTGAATGCAACAATAGTAGATATCACTCTATCTAATCCCATAACTTATAGAAGACAACCGCACGAAATCAATAGTCATTATGTGCTTAACTTATTCACTTCTAATACTTTTGTTATTGATAATGATAAAATGTTAAACCTAGAACATTATGGTATTACATTTTATTCTGCTACTACTAATAATGCATATGTCGTCCCTGCGAATAAGCCGATCAGGGCTTTTATATTGGACTTTTCCAAAGAGTGGCTACAGAATGCTATTGACGGATATACTGATTCAGTTTTCGTCTCAAAAATGAATTCTATATTAATTCATGACAATCCCGTATCTAAATATGAAACTCTTGATTATCAATACTCTAAATTTTTAAGAGACCTCTATAAGGATGGTAAAGAAAAATCATTGTTACAACTCAATATTTACGCACTAGAATTACTTTCCTATTTTTTCGAAAGATTAATTCATCAAAATGACAATCCTGAACTTCAAGCCATTAATAGCCTAGACATGGCTAACCTACAAACGGCAAGACAAACCATAGAAAACCAGTGGAATAACTATCCTACTAATGAAGAGTTGGCCAAAATGAGCGGTATGTCTTTATCAAAATTCAACAATCTATTCAAGGTAACCTTTGGACTTACTCCTTATCAATACCACTTAAAATTCAAATTAGATACTGCTTATACTTTACTTAGTCAAAAGAAATATTCTGTATCTGAAGTAGGAAATCTTATCGGCTACTCCAACCTAAGTAAATTCTCAGCGGCCTTCAAAAAAGCCCACAATATTCTCCCAAACGAAATTTAACAGTTGATTATACATATACCTTTTGGCATTTTGGAGCCTTGATTTATCATATTGGGATACTAAACCTGTCGTTTATGACTTATCTTTGGATTCTAAAATTAAAAGCAAATCCTGTATACTTTAGAAGGCCAACTAAATATGTGCGCTTGAGGAAAGGGCAAATTAATATTTCTTTTTACAGAGGTGTTTTGAGGATTATTGATTTTTTTTAAACTTGAATTTTACTTATAGTATTATTTTAAACCGTAAAGTCCATTTGAGTAATTCTTCTTGAGTTTAAGCCTTACTCATCATTTAGATGAATAAATTCTATTGAAATACCCTTTGCTTACCAAGTATAAAACTCTTATTTAAGTTGTTTTATACTTGGTTTTTTAATCTGCCTTACGAATATTCTAAAAAAAACATTTCCTTAATACTATTGATTATTCTTAATAACTAATAAACGTTATTGAGAAATTAATTTGATCCATAAAACAAACATCTGTTCTACTCTTTCGCAAAGACGAAGGTTATAATATTTCAAAAGGATACTTAATTCCAT
>CALBEE010000043.1 GCA_937927575.1 uncultured Saprospiraceae bacterium
TACGTCAAGAAGCATATACCAGAATTGGGTACTGATAAATATCCTTCTCCAATAGTCGAACACAAGATGGCAAGAGAAAGATGTCTAGCTACATATAAAAAAGCACTTTCCTAGCAGCGTTTTCGCAGAAAACGCGAGCGAGTATTGAGGCAGCATTTCGAAGAAACGCGTTCAATACTCCACGAAAAATTGGAATTGTGTATTGAGGCAGCGTTTTCGTAGAAAACGCGAGCGAGTATTGAGGCAGCTTTTCGAAGAAATGCGTTCAATACTTCATTCAAAATTAAGATCAAAAAGTTTAGCTAATTAGAATTACTCATATTTAAATGGAGGATGTTTTTTAATGAAATCCAATACATCTAATGGATCATCGGTGAGGTGCATACTTTTTTGATAGGCTTTCCCTTCAGCTAAATCATATAATGTTTTATACAGATTAGTTTCTTTTTCATATCTGTCTCTACCGAGAAAAACCATTGGACTTACTTCGCCAAATGTGCCATAATGATTTTGTGCTGCATCCATAAATATCTCTTGGGTTGTTCCGGCACTTCCAGGAGCATAAACGACACCATGGAGTGCAATAGCAAGTAAAGTATCTTCTCTGATGCTATTAGAAAAATACTTAGCGATACTAGAGGCAAATACATTGCTAGGTTCATGACCGTAAAACCATGTAGGGATCGCTAAGTTAGGATTCCCGTTGTCATATCTTTCTAACACACTTACTGAAAGATCGTGATAATCAGGGTCAGTGTAATGTGGAGCATCAGTCATCATCTCTAATGCAGTTAGCAGATCTTGTGGAGTATAATTGGCCATATAAGCACCAAAGTTTGAAGCTTCCATTATTCCTGGACCTCCACCAGAAGCGATGTAGTAACCATCTGCTGCTAAGGCTTGTGCAGTCAACGCGGCTATTCTATAGTTAGGATCTGTTCGTTTAGTACTATGACCGCCCATCATTCCTACGACTTTCTTTTCACCATGATGATTGATTAAGTCATACAGCGCATCGTCTATAGCGTGGTCATGTAATCTTTGGAACAACATTTCTACTACGTCATGATGATATCTATATTTACTAAAGTGTTCGTAGATGTCTAAATCCACATTGCTTTCTCCATTAGCCTTGGCCAATTCTTGCCATGAATATAAGTCTTTACGGTATGGTAAGTAAGGAATGTTATGTGGATGAGGAAAGACTGTAGCTTCTTGGAAAATATAGGGTAGTGCATCTTGGTTAAAAGTGCATCCTAGAAAACAACAGCCTTTTATTTTTACACTTTTCCAATTGATGTTCAACGCTCTAAAGTCGATGTCTTGAATGACACAATTTTCTAAATTGTAACCATGATTAAGGAATTCATTGAGTCCTTCTATTTCTTTAAAATATTTGGTTTTGTAACTGTTCATTTCTTTTTATCCCTTTTATAATAATTCATCTATTTTTTCAAGTAGCCATGGTTTTGAAGCGACTCCTTTAGTTTCTTTTAGTTTAATTTTTAGTTTTTCAATCGCAATTTTGTCATTTGGATTTAAGTTCATTATGCGCTTTAGAAATCTATTTTGATTTAGGTATTGCCTTTGTTGTTTTTCTGATATGCCTTTTGAACGCCTCAAATAAATGTTGGTGCTATTAATTAATGCCTCCAAGGAATCTAATTCTTCAAGCTCATAGTAAGATGCAAGCAGAAAAGTTCTACTTACTAAATTGTAGAAAACATCTTCATACTCGACTAGTTGTAAAAGTTGAATGACTCTATTAAACTCTTTTTTATAAAATGCGATTCTTGCTAAATTAAATGTAACAGCATTTTCTCGATGCTCATCTTTTAGTCGTTCTCCATATGATTTGACAAACTCTTCAGCCCAATCAAACTCTTTAGTTCTCAATGCAAAGAAAACTATATTTCTAAACGATGTTGGTGATAAATAACCGTTGTCATAAAAGCCTTCATATTCTATTGCTTCTTTATATAATTCTAATGTGGGTTTTTGTAGTTCTAAAAATCCAGAATTTACTTTTCCCACACCATAACTTACAGCGGAATCCAAGATATATCTTTGTTCTTTTGGTGGAAATACATCCAAATACTTCTTAATTAATTTCCGAAGAATTGAGAAGTGGCGAATCTCTTCTGGTTCTATGAGTGTCAAGTAGATTTGATAGTATAAAGCAATCGGCGGAATGATTTCTTTTTTTTCAGAAATTATTTTTTTAATCGGTGTAATATCGAAAGGTTCTATTTCAATTTTGTAAAGCCTACTCCAGCTTAATGTGGTAGAAATATATTTTAATTTTTCTGATAGGTAGAAAATATCAAGATTCCTTGAAATATCAGCGATGTTAAATTCTTTGGCGAAATCAGTTCTTTTATTCTTTCGTTCTATATCAGTCTTTAACTCAAATTTTGTTTTTTCTGTTTCATATAAAAAGTAATAATGATCAGCGGATTCATCAATATTATATTTATTGAATCTATCTATTTTGGCATTGGCTGAATTAAATAGAATATCAAGATTACGATCGTTAATTGCCTTAAGTTCTATCGTAAGCTTAGTTTGTTTGTCTTTTTCAAAAGCCTCTATGGTAATGAATTGCTCGAAAAGCTTTAATAGATCAGAATTGAGCTTTCTAAATTTCGTATCATTATAAGGCAGCTTATCATGAATGGCGTGCCATATAGTCTCTTTTTTTTCTTTCTCAAGCTCTTCTAAGGACAAATCGGAATACACCTCATGTAACACGATTAAGGCTTCATTCTTATTGAAGTAAGGAGACATCAAAAATTTCTTAAATGCGTTCTTTTCATATACATCCAGACTTTGGATACATCGATATGTCTTCGTAATCTTCAAATTAGATTTATCTTATATATGTTACAGTCAATGATTGAATTACTTACAAATCTAAGAATCTTTCATGTGATCAAGTATTGGATTATATACATTAAATATTTGTTTCATATATAAACTATTGAATGTCAATTCAAGATGCAGGTAATTTGTATTCAATAAGTTAAATATGGTATTATTTAATATCAATAATATTGAAATGTTTCTTTTGTAGAGTAAAAATGATTAATTTTGAGCCATTAAGTAATTAAACCTGAGCTTTTCACTTTTTATCCAATGAAAGTAAGCAAAATCATATTATTGATCTTTACTGTGGCTATGTGCTTTGGGCAATTGGCGAATGCTCAATCCAACCCAACATTGGTGCGGGATCAGATTGTAAAGAATCCTAATGGAACAGCAACGAAGTATAACTTTTCTATAGAGTCTATTGGCATTCCTACTTTTGCCTATAACGAAGATTATAGTAATGTGATCGGATTCAATTCAATTGATGTTTCTGGTTCACCTTATTCATTTCAGGTTTTGATAACTCCTAACTTCTTAGGTACGGCAACTTTCGCCATGGAATGGATTGCACATTCTGAGACGTTTCCATTTATAGAACCTAAGGTCACCTTTTATGAGATCGAAGTAGTAGAATCTATAATAGAGACTGAAGTAGACGTTGTCACTATTGCAGAAGATGTATCACAGGTAGAAATTTACCCTACATCTAATGATTATGCTGAGTACGCTCCCTTATCATTGATTGATATATCTCATGTTATGTATGGTTCTGTGGAATTAACCGATTCTAATACCATCATATATACGCCAGGATCTTCCAATGTAGATTATTTGATGTATTCAGTGGTAGATACCATTGGAGAATCAGCTTCTGAGAAAGTCGTTATTAACATATTAGAACCTGCTCCACAATCGGAAGATACTCTGGTATACACGATTACAGATCGACAATCTCAGCTTATTATATTACCATTTGGAGATTTGGAGGCTTCACAAACTCCAACACAGGGTTCCATAGACTCCATTAGTCTTTATTCGTATAGATATACTCCAGAACTAGGAGCTTCTGGAATAGATACTATTGGATTTACCAATGCTTCTGGAAATAGCCGAGTGACATTAATAGAAGTGCTGCCAGTATCCAGCGAACCTAATTATGCTGTAGATGATCAGGTCTATACGACCGAAGGGACGATCGTTTACATTTCACCTCTGGAGAATGATATAAAAAGTACTTATCCAATAATTGATATTTCAGAAGAGTTGGAATACGTTTCTCCGGGTGTATACAGTTACACACCAGATGAAGATTTTAACGGCCTCAAGACTTTTGAATACACTATTAGTTATGGCTTTGGAACCGCTACAGCTAAAATATACGTAAGCGTCGGAAATTACGAGCCTCAATCTTCTTTTGCCTATAGTTTCCTTACTCCTGAAGGTCAGCCGTTGGTAGTCAAGTATGAGATACCTTTAGAAGATTATGATTTTTCAACACCAAGCTTCAATACAGCTCATGGTTTTGTTTCTACCTATGATGAAAACGATAATGTTACAGTAGGTTGTGACGATGTTAATGGCGAGGCATTCTTTATATATTATCCTTCTCCTGGCTATGTAGGTCTAGATAATTTTGAAATAGAGTATTGTACTAATGGAGAATGTGTTAATTATGAAGTGGAGGTAGAAATGATAGAGGTTGACAGTGAAGATTGTTTCTGTGTCAATGATTGTGTTTGGGAAGGGGATACTAATGGAGATGGAAAAGTGAATGTTTCTGATATACTACCAATTGGTCGTCATATGGGAATAGCTGGATCTTCCAGAGAAAGTCTATACGATTTCTGGTCGGCAGAAGATACTGATGATTGGACTTATAATCAGCCTAACGGTAAGAACATCAAGCATGTGGATGCCAATGGAGATGGTATTATTACCACAGCTGATACCAACTCAATAGCGGAATATTATAATCAACTCAATAATTTTGTGCCTGATGAGGTTCTGGATATTAAAGACTATCCTTTCTATTTAGTGCCGAATAGCACAGAAGTTGATTCTGGAGATTTATTAATACTTGATATTGTATTAGGAAATGAAAATTATCCAGTTAAAGATCTCCATGGTTTAGCTTTCGCAGTTCAAGTAAGTGGAGGTTTTGCAGATAGTAGTAGTTTATATATAGATTTATACGAAGATAGTTGGTTGACTAATGTAGGGCCTTCCATTCAAATGACGCAGAAACCTGCGGATGGATTAATTGAAGCAGGATTCTCTAGAACAGATGGAATACCATCTAGTGGATATGGAATTATTGGTCAATTAGGTTTTATAGTTGAAGATGAAGCGATTGGGATTAAAGATGATGATGGCGAGGTGTATTTCGGTGTTAGACTTTCAGGAGCCGTAGGGGAATCTTCTACTGGTGGTAGCTATTATATGCCAGAGGCAGGAGTTAGAATTAAATATGTGAATGATGGATTAAAAGAGGATGTGTCAGTAGCATCTGAAATGGTAATAAGCCCTAATCCAACTAATGACCTATTAAGAATAGCGCTTCCAAATGTGGATGAAGTAATTAAGAATGTTTATTTGACAGATATTACTGGTAAGAGAGCATTGGCTGATAATACAGGAAGTACAACCATAAATGTGGGAACATTACCTATGGGTATGTACATTGTAAATGTCGAATCTAATTTGAATACTTATACTTCTAAAGTACAAGTGATCAAATAGGATTAATAAAAAGAAATACAAAGCCGACTTACTTGATTTGTGAGTCGGCTTTTTTTATTGTCAATTGAAATCGTCGTCGATAGATCTATTCTTAATATTTAGGTAAATAGTAATCTAGTGTAAATTAAATTTTAATGGTCTTTGTATAACAGATCTTGAAAGTCAGGATTTGTATACTAATAACTTCAGTATACTTTTGAATGCAAAAAAGTAATGATAATTGGGAAAGCAGTATTAAAAAAAAAGCCTATCCCAACTGAATGGAACAGACTTTATAATTTATTATGTAAGTGGATTTCTACAACCTATTCTTATTGATCACCTTAAGTAATTCTTCTCTATAATTTTTACCAATAGGAATGTGTTTCACTTGTGATTTTTCTTTGAGTTCGATCATATTTCCTACTACAGCATCTATCGCTCCAATATTCACAATATAGGACCTATGAATTCTTTTGAAAATATGATCAGGTAACTTCGCTTCCAAGCTTTTCATAGTTTGTAAAGTAATGACACGACCTTCTTTCTGTCTAATGATTACATAATCTTTTAGACCTTCAATATATAGGATGTCATCAAAGTTGACTTTCACCAATTTTTTATCTGCTTTGACAAAAATGAAATTCTCATCTTTTTTTACAGGAGCAACACTTTCACCTGACTGCATATCTATTACTTTATTTACCGCTTTCATGAATCGATCAAGGGAAATCGGTTTCATTAAGTAATCGACTGCTTCTAACTCAAAACCTTCTACTGCATAATCTGGATGAGCTGTGGTAAATATAAATTTTGGCCTTACAGATAAGGTCTTTACAAAATCAATCCCTGTAAGCTGCGGCATATTGATATCCAAAAACATAAGATCGATATCGTGTTCTTTAAGGACTTCTCTTGCCTCTAAGGCATTTTCACATCTAGCTACTAATTCTAGCTCTGGCAATTGTGAGATGTAAGTCTCTAAAACATCTAATGCTAATGGTTCGTCGTCTACGATGATTGCTTTGATCATATGGTTTGTGATTTTGTTTCTATTTGTAATATTAATGTTCTAAAGTCAGTCCTAGTTCCACTCGATAACTATTTGGACTATCTTGAATATCTAAATTGTAATCTTCAGGGTAGAGTAGATCTAGTCTACGGCGTACATTGACAAGACCGATTCCTCCACTTTTCTTTTTATTAGGCGAAGGCAAACTCATCGCCTTACTGTTTTCTATATTCACTTGTAATTCTTGATCTGCAACTAATATCTCTATGTCTACATAGCCTTCAGAAATACTATTGCTGATGCCATGCTTAAAGCTATTCTCTACAAAAGGAATAAACATTAATGGTGCAATCATCTGACTGCCGATCTCTCCCTCTACGACCAAGTTGGTTTTAAATTTATTGCCCTGTCTAAGCTTCTCTAACTCGAGATAGTTTTTTAGATAGTTCACTTCTTTGGATAAAGGCACTTTTCTCTCATTGCATTCATATAGCATGTACCGCATCATTTCCGAAAGTTTCAATACAATCTCAGGAGCCAAGTCCGATTTTTTTAAAGTCAAGGCGTACAAATTATTTAATGTATTGAATAAGAAGTGCGGGTTGATCTGCGATTTCAAAAAACGAAGCTCGGAGGTCAATGTTTGTTTTTGCAATTCTTGCTTTTCTCTTTGACTCCTAAGCCAATCTCTTACAATACTGTATATAGATGAGCTCATCCCCACTAAGAAAGTAGAGAAAAAGATATAAAGCTGGTCCTTCAGTAATGTAGCTTGCGCTTGTGGATCATTACTATGCAAAAAGTAAATGATCAATGTCTTTATAGGTGTGATCAGCAGGGCAATGACAAAGAGCGTCAATAAGTGGTTGAGCAGATTCTTATTTTCTACATACTTTGGGAATATATATATGATATTGATGTAGACGATGAGGGCGAAGAAACTAATGTTAATTACTTCTTTTTTCATGGTGAACCACAAATCCCCTCGACTACCTTCCACTAAAGTAAATACCAAGAATAGGATGGTCCAAAATAGTATATGCGTAGAAGATTCCTTTCTGAGTACAGAAAAGATCTTATGCATCAACTTGTCTTTTACCAATGTGGACATAGATTGCTTTTGAAATAGCGACGATCCATCAGCCGCTACTTTACGAACATACAATTTCTATATTACAATCCATTGAAATATCTAAACTCGATTAAAAACGTAGAATACTCGATAAACTTGATTTTCTCATTCTTGACAAAGTGGAATTATAGCGGTTTTATATTAATTCAGATATTTTTAGGTCTATCTTAAACTATGCACGGTACAATAGAGTTAATACATTCGAATACTAAAGAAGATATAAGCCATGGGCTATAAGAAGATCGAGCAATACGACGAAAAAACAACTAAAGATATACACGATAGATATGCAGATATCCTTGATTTTGTAGGAGAGGATAAAGAACGAGAAGGCCTTGTCAAGACGCCGGAAAGAGCCTCTAAGGCAATGCAGTTCTTAACATCTGGATATGATATGGATGCAGAGGCTATATTAAAAGGTGCCATGTTTGCGGAAGATTATAGCGAAATGGTATTAGTGAAAGATATAGAGTTGTATTCTCTATGCGAACATCATATGTTACCTTTCTTTGGTAAGGCCCATATTGCTTATATCCCTAATGGTCATATCGTAGGACTGTCCAAATTGCCTAGAATAGTGGATGTTTTTGCTCGTAGATTACAAGTACAAGAGCGATTGACGCATCAAATATTAGATTGTATCCAAAATACATTAAATCCTCTAGGGGCTGCGATAGTAATAGAAGCAAGCCACATGTGTATGATGATGAGGGGTGTACAAAAGCAAAATAGCATGACGACTACTTCTGCATTTACTGGAGCTTTTCTAAATGCTGAAACTCGCTCTGAATTTCTATCTTTGATCCCAACAAGAGGGAGATAATACAAATTATATTATAGACTTTTTGGTAATGGACAGGCGCTGCTTTCAAGTGGTGTCTATTCTTATGTATAACACCTTATAAACTATAAGATATGATATCATATGTATTCCCTGGTCAGGGAGCACAATTCGAAGGTATGGGACTCGATATGTACGAGAGTTCAGATATTGCAAAGGAGTATTTTGACAAAGCCAATGAAATATTGGGATTTGACATCTCAGAAATTATGTTTAGAGGCTCGGCAGAAGATCTTAAGCAGACGAAAGTTACGCAGCCAGCTTTATTTCTACATGCAGTGATTAAAGTAATGATGCAAGGTGATGGATTCTCTCCAGATGCGGTTGCTGGTCATTCATTAGGTGAGTTTTCGGCATTAGTAGCGGCTAAGGCTATGTCTTTTGAGGATGGATTGAAGCTTGTTTCAGCGAGAGCAATGGCCATGCAAGAAGCTTGTGATGCCGAACCAGGAACAATGGCAGCCATCTTAGGATTAGAAGATGATCAGGTAGAAAAGATATGCAAGGACATAGATGAAATAGTCGTAGCAGCTAATTATAATTGTCCAGGCCAATTGGTCATCTCCGGAAGCAAAGTTGGGATAGATAAAGCTATCGAAGCCGCTAATGCTGCTGGAGCAAGAAGAGCGTTATTATTGCCAGTAGGTGGAGCCTTTCATAGTCCTTTGATGGCGCCAGCCAAAGAAAAGCTAGAAGAAGCGATAAAGAATACTCAAATCAATAGACCTATCTGTCCGATCTATCAAAATGTAACTGCTGCACCCACGCAGGATGAAGATTTGATTAAGATCAATCTGAGTGCTCAACTGACAGGACCTGTAAAATGGACACAGACTATGCAAAATATGATTGCCGATGGTATGAGTAAATATGTCGAGGTAGGTGGAAATGGTAAAGTCTTAACTGGATTAATCAAAAAGATCGATCGCAAATTCGAAACTGATAAGCTATAATCATACGTTATATAATCAGAAATAAAGCATTTATCATTGAATAGCAAGGAATATAGAGAACACGAGTTAGTAGGTAAAGTCCTTTTGGCGGAGCCCTATATGTACGATCCTGTATTTAAGCGTGCGGTAGTAACGATATGCGATTATAAAGCAGACGATGGAGCGATCGGATTTATTCTGAATAAACCTATCAAGATGCAGGTGGCAGAATTGGTGGCAGATTTTCCTGATTTCGAAGCGCATGTAAGTTATGGTGGTCCGGTAGCTACAGATACTATACATTTTGTACATAATGTGGGAGACCTTATTGATGAAAGTGTCAAAGTGATGCCTGGCCTATATTGGGGAGGAGATTTTAGTAAGTTGAAATTCTTAATTCAAGCCGAAATGATCACTCCTGCTAATGTTAGATTTTTCGTCGGATATTCTGGTTGGCAACCTAATCAGCTCAATAGTGAACTGGATGCAGAATCATGGATCATCGCTGATATGGATCCTAATTATGCTTTCAAAAACAAGAAAAATAAAAATCTCTGGCGTGAAGTATTGACGCATAAAGGAGACGCTTACTCTGTTATCGCTCAGATGTCTGAAGGTAATAGTAACAACTAAATATCCCCATGTATTACTTCAAGAATATAAGTCTCCAATTCGCTGATAGAGTCCTTCTGGACAATGTCAATTTTATGATAGGTAAGAAAGAGCGATTGGGTTTGATTGGACGTAATGGTGCAGGTAAGTCGACCTTACTTAAAATCATTTCTGGAAATATGTCTCCAGATAAAGGTGGAATGGAATTTCCCAACGATACGAGTATCGGTTACCTCAAACAAGAATTTGAAATCAATGAAGATCATGGCATCTTGCATGAGACCATGACTTGTTTTGAAAAGGCTCATGAGATTCAAGCGCAATTTGCAGAGGTAAGTGATAAGGTTGCATCTGCCACGGATTTTGAATCTCCAGAATATGCTTCTTTGCTCAATGAGTTGGCGGATATAAGTGCTATGCTCGAGCATTATAATTTGACAGAGTTGGAAGCCAATGCAGTCAAAATTTTGGTCGGACTTGGATTCAAAAAAGATCAAATGCATCACCAAGTTTCTACCTTAAGTGGAGGATGGAAAATGCGAATTGAATTAGCGAAACTTTTGTTGCAAGAGCATGATATACTATTGCTCGATGAGCCTACCAATCACTTGGATATTGAATCTATTATTTGGTTGGAAAAATATCTTCAGAATTACCCTAAAATAGTGATCCTGATTAGTCACGATACTGAGTTTTTAGATAATGTAACTAATCGAATTTTAGAAATAGAATTAGGAAGATTGTATGATTATAAAGGCACCTATTATAAGTATATAGAACACAAAAAAGCGGACCGCGAAATACAGCAAAATTCTTACGAAAATCAACAAAAAGCGATAGCTCAAAAAGAAAGAACGATTACGCGATTTATGGCGAAAGCTACCAAAACTAAGATGGCACAATCGATGCAGAAATCTTTGGATAAATTGGAGCGGATTGAAATAGTGGATGAGGATAATCGTAAAATGAATATCAGTTTTGCTGAAGTACCGAGATCAGGTGTCGAGATGGTAGTAGCTAATGATCTATCAAAGGCTTATGGAGATAATTTGGTTTTGGATGAAGTGGAGATGAAAATCGAAAGAGGCGATCGTGTGGCGTTTGTAGGTCAGAATGGCCAGGGCAAAACGACCTTAGCCAAAATGATCGTAGGGCAATTAGATAAGTCAGGAGGAGAACTCAAACTTGGACATAATGTGCAGATATCCTATTACGCACAAAACCAATCAGAATCTCTAGATACTAATAAGACGATTCTACAAACTATGGAAGATAAAGCGCCTGCCGAATTGCGATCTTCTGTGAGAAATATTTTGGGATCGTTTATGTTTACGGGTGAGGATGTAGAGAAAAAAGTATTTGTACTTTCGGGTGGTGAGCGTGCAAGATTAGCAATGGCACTTTTGATGATGAATCCTTGTAATTTATTGGTGCTCGATGAGCCTACGAATCACTTGGATATTGTCAGTAAAGATATATTGAAGCAAGCATTGGACAAGTATGAAGGTGCGCTTATTGTCGTTTCTCACGATAGGTCTTTTTTGAAAGGGATGACTGATAAAGTAATCGAATTTAGAGATGGAGAATTGTACACACACTTAGGTGATATAGAGTACTTTTTGAGTAAGCGAGAAATGGATAATATGAGAGATGTAGAACTCTCAAAACCTAAAAATAAAAAGCAGGAAATAGCTGCAGCTCCTATCGAAGAACAGAAGCCTCAACTTGGCAGAGAAGAACTCAAAAAACTCAAACGACAGTTGCAATATGTTGAGCGAGATATCAATAAGTTAGAAGAGAAAATATCTGCTATCAATGTAAAATTGGCTGATCCAGCGACCTATGCTAGTGATGATTTTGTACCGCTGCAAAAAGAACATGCGCAACTCAAAGACGATCTAGATAAGAAGATGGAAGAGTGGGAGGAAGTAGCGGAGAAGATTGGCTAAATCAATCTGTGAATGTCCAATTAGATGCTTGCGACTTAATAGCGTATTGCGGCTTTTTATGGAGCGCTCTTAAGCGTCACCAATTCTTTTCTTTTAATGTAATGTGTTGGAGTTGAAGTAGGGTTGGAGTGCTTATGTCATTTATTGGATGTCAAGATTTTTTGTGTGATATGTAGGCGATAATTCTTTTCCTTAAGTCTATGGGCTAATTCATGTTGTGATCGCATAATCTATCTTATATTAGATGCAAATTCAATAAGAAATACAAGATGAATAACGATCTCGAAATTGCACGTAAAGTACAAATGAAACCGATTGCTGAAATAGCAGGTAAGCTTGGTATATCTCAAGAGGTATTAGAGCCTTATGGACATTATAAAGCTAAACTTCCACTCAGCTTGATCGATGAGGAGAAGGTGAAAGCGTGTAAAATGATTCTTGTGTCAGCCATCTCACCTACACCTGCGGGTGAAGGAAAGTCCACTACTTCGATCGGTCTCACTGAAGGATTGAATAAAATCGGTAAGAAAGCGACTGTGGTATTGAGAGAGCCTTCCTTGGGACCTGTATTTGGTATTAAGGGTGGAGCGACTGGAGGTGGACATTCTCAGGTGGTACCTATGGAAGATATCAATCTGCATTTTACGGGTGATTTTAGTGCTATAGAGAAAGCGCATAATCTTCTTTCTGCTTTGATCGATAATAATATTCAGTCCAAGACTAAGTCTATCGGTATCGATCCGCGGACGGTGCTTTGGAAGCGTGTGATGGATATGAATGATCGTGCTTTACGTAAGATTGTGGTAGGTTTAGGAGGTACAGGATCAGGTATTCCTAGAGAAACGGGTTTTGATATTACGGCAGCCTCTGAGGTAATGGCGATTCTTTGCCTGAGTAAGGACATGGCGGATCTGAAGGAGCGTCTCGGTAATATATTCATAGGATTTAAAATGGATCGTACACCGGTATATGCACGTGATCTGAATGCGCAAGGCGCTATGGCAGCATTAATGAAAGATGCGATTAAGCCTAATCTAGTGCAGACGCTAGAGGGCAATCCTGCGATCATCCATGGTGGACCATTTGCTAATATCGCTCAGGGTACTAATTCGGTCATAGCGACTAAACTCGGAATGACTTTATCTGATTATGTAGTGACGGAAGCAGGTTTTGGTGCGGATTTGGGTGCAGAGAAGTTTTTGGATATCAAATGTCAATCCGCAGGTATCGCACCTAAGGCTGTGGTGATCGTGGCTACAGTTAGGGCTTTGAAATATCATGGTGGTGCACCTCTCGATGATCTTAAGACAGAAAATGTCGAGGCCTTGAAGAATGGCCTGGAAAATATGGATAAGCATATTGAAAATATTCAACAGTTTGGGATTGCACCAGTGGTAGCGATCAATAAATTTGTTTCTGACACTGATGCGGAGCATGATGCTATCAAAGCACGGTGTGCTGAGTTAGGAGTAAAGTGTGTGATCTCTGATGTGTGGGGTAATGGTGGCGAAGGTGCCATCGAATTGGCTACGGAGGTAGTAGATGCTGTGGAGAATGGAGATTCTACTTTTACGCCTATGTATGATTGGTCATCACCTGTAAAAGATAAAATTGAAGCTATTGCCAAAAAGGTATATGGTGCGAGTGCGGTAGAATATGGATCTACGGCCAAAAGAGATTTGAGACGTATCGCCAAGTTGGGCTTGGATCATTTACCGGTTTGTATTGCTAAGACACAGAAGTCGCTCTCTGACAATCCTAAGTTATTAGGTCGACCGAGAGATTTTGAGATTACGGTGAGAGAGATCGAGATTGCAGCAGGTGCAGGTTTCTTAGTGCCTATTACAGGAGATATCATGAGGATGCCTGGTTTGCCGGGGGTGCCATCTGCTAATCATATCGATATTGATGATGAAGGTTTGATTAGTGGGCTTTTCTAATGCGGCTGCGCCTGTTAGAAAATAGATGCGCTTCTTCGTCGCTTGGAGATTTCGAGAATCGGCTGCGCCTTTGAGAAAAGCGTGGCTTGCATCGCAAACGCGCGTACTGTGTAATCAGGCAGCGTTTTATTAAAAACGCGTTGATTGCACCACCATAAATATAGCGCGGGAGGGATTGGTCAGTACGACGGCTAAAGGAGATGCGCTCCTTCGTCGCTTGGAGAGTCGGCTTTCAGCCTTTGAGAAAAGCGTGGCTTGCATCGCAAACGCGCGTGCTGTGCAATCAGGCAGCGTTTTATTAAAAACGCGTTGATTGCACCACTATAAATATAGAGTGCGAGGGAGGTAAGCACAACGGCTATACTGTATTAGGCTTCTGATATTTTTTTATTATTGATCATCCCTACAATCTATATTCGACTACGCTCAATACAAGCCTTCGAAGGGATACAAGTATTTCTGGGCTACGCTATAATAGGGTCGCTTTTAGTTGTGACTGCTAAGCGTGACCGCAGGGAGAGATTGGTAAGCACAATGGCTAAAGGAGATGCGCTCCTTCGTCGCTTGGAGAGTCGGCTTTCAGCCTTCGAGAATCGAGAATCGGCTGCGCCTTTGAGAAAAGCGTGGCTTGCATCGCAAACGCGCGTACTGTGCAATCAGGCAGCGTTTTATTAAAAAC